>NZ_VMMR01000044.1:0-4621 GCF_013277285.1 Streptococcus sp. 339
TGAAAATCAAAGAGTAAACTAGGAAACTAGCCGCAGGCTGTACTTGAGTACGGCAAGGCGACGTTGACGTGGTTTGAAGAGATTTTCGAAGAGTATTACACCTCAGATGCACCACATGCCCGTCGTACTTCAAAAAAACTGAAGTCAGATTTCACTGACCTCAGTTTTTTATTATTTAGCATAATCTACTGCACGAAGCTCACGAATCACGGTTATCTTGATATTTCCTGGGTAATCGAGATTGTTTTCAATTTTCTCACGAACTTTGTGAGCTAAGATTGTGACTTTGTCGTCCTTGATTTTTCCTGGATTGACCATGATACGAATTTCACGTCCTGCTTGAAGGGCAAAGCTATTTTGTACCCCTTCAAAGCCGTTCGCAATTTCTTCCAAATCATGGAGACGCTTGATGTAGCTTTCAAGAGACTCACTACGAGCACCTGGACGAGCTGCGCTCAAGGCATCTGCTGCAGCAACGATAACTGCAATGACGCTCTCAGCTTCAACATCTCCGTGGTGACTAGCAATCGTATTGACCACAACTGGATGTTCCTTGTACTTACGTGCCAATTCCATACCGATTTCAACGTGGCTACCTTCAACCTCGCGGTCAATGGCTTTTCCGATGTCGTGAAGGAATCCAGCACGACGGGCAAGAGCCGCATTCTCACCAAGCTCGCTGGCCATAATACCAGCTAACTTAGCAACCTCAATCGAATGGCGCAAAACATTTTGGCCATATGAAGTCCGGAATTGCAAGCGACCCATAATCTTCATCAAGTCTGGATGAAGGTTTGGTGCGCCAATCTCATAGGCAGCAGCCTCACCGTATTCACGGATCTTATTGTCAATCTCTTGACGGTTTTTCTCAACCAACTCTTCGATACGAGCTGGGTGGATACGACCATCCTTGAGCAACATTTCCATAGTCATACGGGCAATCTCACGACGAATCGGATCAAATCCTGACAAGGTCACCACTTCTGGTGTATCGTCGATAATCACATCGACCCCTGTCAAACTTTCAAAGGTACGAATGTTACGGCCTTCACGACCAATAATGCGTCCCTTCATAGTATCGTCTGGCAGATGAACCGTTGAGTTTGTTGACTCCGCTACATATTCACCAGCGATACGTTGCATAGCTTGAACCAGGATGTCCTTGGCCATTTTGTCAGAACGTTCCTTGACCTCTTGCTCAGCTTCGCGAATACGACTGGCAATCTCCTTGGTCAAGTTTTCCTCTGTCTGTGCCAAGATAATATCTCGTGCTTCTGCCTGAGACAGAGCACCAATACGCTCTAGTTCTGCTTCTTTTTGTCTTTCGACTTCCTCTAATTGCTCTTCACGCGCATCAAGGTTTTTCGCTCTATCAGAAATACTTTGTTCTTTTTGTTCAAGTGTTTGTTCTTTACTCGTCAAATTGTCGTCCTTACGGTCAAGGCTAGTAGCTCTCTCTGTCAAACGACTTTCGATTTGTTTGAGTTCTTGACGTTCTGATTTGAATTCAGCGTCCACTTCTTCACGGTATTTTCTGGCTTCTTCTTTGGCCTCCAATAGTGCTTCTTTTTTAAGAGACTTGCTTTCACGTTTGGCTTCATTAACAAGTAAATCCACTTCACGCTCAGCTTGTCCACGTAAATTAGTTGCTTCTTGTTCAGCATTTAAAAGCATCAACTCTGCAGCTTCCTGAGATGATTTCATCTTGGCTGAGATGCTGACATATCCAATGACTAAACCAATGATGACGGCAAAAACAGCAATCGCAAGCGACATGATTTCCATGTTTTTACCTCATTTTATTGTTATTCCGAATGACATACATTCTTTTACATTCTACCATAAAAAAGTAATTTTCACAAACCTTAAATGGATATCGCTAACATCCGCATTATCACTATCATAGTTATCATTTACAGATATAAAGCGAATACCTTTTTCAAGAAATATCTTTTGTAAGTACTTTCCTGACTCGATATACTCTCTGCCGAAACGAGATAAATCTTTTACCATAATGATAGAAAACTTTCCTTTATTCAGGTCATCAATCATATTCTTAAAATTTGGTCGCTCAAAATTAGAACCACTATATCCATCATCTACATATTCATAGGATAATTCAATAGATTTCTCTTCTACCTCAAAAGCAAAAAGGATAAATTCCCCCTACACTTAAAATTTATCCCTCTTGGTAACCTCTTTTATTAATTTTTTTGATAAAGAAAACGCACATTTTATTTAACTGGTGCTGAAATCTTTATAATAATATTTTTTTAGTTCTTTCTAGAATAATGATATTAAGATTTTTCATATATCTTATATATTCTTCTTCTGTGCTAGCAATCCTAATATCTTCTTTATCTAAAAAGACAACCTGATTGTTCTCTAAATCTGATTTAATTAAATCTATAATTTTATTTTGCTCATATATAAATCCTTCTAACTTAAAAAACTCGACAAATTTCTCAAATCCATTTTTACAATTATCATCATCAAAAAATAGTTCAAACCATTCACGGTAATTCTCTATAGCATAATCTATTTTTGAATTATTATTTCCCGCAAACCATTCTTTTATAGCATATAGTGTTAAATCAAAACGATCATAATATCCTTTATAAATTCCATTCTTGATTCTAGGTTTTCCACCTCTAGCTGTATTAACGGTTTCTGATTTTCCACCACCTCTAGGGAAAAGAATGTGTCCACCTATTGTTCTTGAAATACTCAAATGATCTAAAATTATTCTGTCGTTTAATCCTGCCTTTCTTGCCCAATAAATAGAGGCTCCTATATAATCACTTGATAATAAATACTTATCCTTATCAATAAATAAAGTATAAAAATCTCCATTTCCAAAGTTTTGGCATTTATTACATACAGATGTTATTTTAAGTTTTTCTTTTGAATCATCATCAAAAAACATCTTACATAAATCATCGTACAACGCCTTACTACATACATCAGGATCCTTTCTATTATATAATGAAAAACCTTTGGGAAAATAAGGATATAAATCAAATAGATAATTTTTAAACTTCATATTTATTACTCTCCATTAAATCTTTTTAGGAAATTTAAAATCAAATTTTCCTCCAAGCACACCCGCACTTACTCCCGCAACTACTACAAGTGTTGTACTAATTGTTCCTATTTTCTTCACGCCACTGTTTAGCTCTTTTGTTAAATAAAACAACATTGATCATATCTGCTTCACTTACATACTTGTAAGACAACTGTTCGTTGGTAAGATCTTTTAAGAGATATTCTTTGATTGCATCTGTATGAATTTTGTAGTTAATCTTAGAAATTTCTCTATTCAAATTCCAGCCTAATGATATCTTAGAATTTTAATCTGACTTAAGTCTTTTGTAATCCTGAATTACATACATCTTAAATTCAGCAGAAATACATGAAGCAAATTCAAAGGCAATATCTATATGTGCAAATGCACCACCATATCTTCCACCTTTTGAGATAATTCCGATTGCTCCAGTTTTCTCTACCCATTTCTTAGGAGACAATGTAAATGAATTATATCCAGCTTCCGATTTAATTCGGTCGAATTCGACCGAATTGAAATTCATGTTGTTTAAGCTTTTCCATAAACCAAGAAACTCAATTGTATCTTTTCTTCTCATCCAATTTTTAATTACATCACTCGATACTTATCCGAACGATAAGCTCCACGTAAGGTGTTCGCAATCGACCAAACTGCATTGACTACATTTGAAATCTGAACATCGTTCGACTGGAATATCGGTAGTTTTTCTTTAAAATTAGACATTTACTTCCCCTGTTTTTATTATTAACAATTCTCTTCATTATACCACAAAATACAAGTGATAAAGCGGATTCAAGGGAAAAAATCGAAGTTTATATACTAAATTTCTTTACTGAGTTTTTGTCTTTTGTATTAGGGATTCTGTCATTTTCTAAAAAACTTTATCTTAAACTTACTCATAAAAATTTAAAAAATAAAAAGCCCACCTTTCAGTAGACTTAGTAGTGATCTTTGAAGGACAAAAAAGCGATGCTATCTCCATCCATCATATAAATCAAGCGATTTTCTGCATCAATACGCCGTGACCAGGCTCCTTGGTAGTCATACTTGAGTGGTTCTGGTTTTCCTATTCCTGTAAATGAATCACTTTGAATATCCTTAATTAGTTTATTGATTCTTTTTAGTGTTTTCTTATCCTGAGTTTGCCAGTAGCAATAATCTGCCCACGCATCTTCTGTAAACTTGAGCAGCATTCCTCACTCCTCAATAACATGGACTTGAGTGCTTCCAGCACGGACTTGAGCCATTCCTCGCAAGACCTTGTCAGATAGTTCCTTATTTTGAACGATTCTCAGAGTTTCCTGAATACTGTCCCATTCGCTCTTTGAAAGAACTACAATGTCCTCATCTGGATTTTTATTGACCACCGTCAAAGGCTCAAATTCATCATTTACCTTCTTCATGTAGTCCTTTAAATGATTTCGGAATGTTGAGTAAAGGACTGCTTCCATAACCATACCTCGTTTTAGCTCTTTTCCACTATTATACACGAAAAGAAAGAAATTGTCAGGAACTTGTACAAGATTTTCTTTTCCATCTATTTATACTCAATGAAAA
>NZ_VMMR01000044.1:4661-20723 GCF_013277285.1 Streptococcus sp. 339
ATATACGGCAAGGCGACGTTGACGCGATTTGAATTTGATTTTCGAAGAGTATTATTCGTAAAAAATCTCAAAAAGCCTACCTTTCGGTAGACTTAGCTTGTTTCTATTCTAATCGGCACTCTTCCAAAATTTTGCTCTGCTATACTTGGCTTTCCTAGTTGGTAAATCTGGTCTGCTTTTTGGGTCATAGCATCCCAAGGTTCTTTGCCAATTCGGCTGACTAGATTGACCTGTCCTTTCAGAGACTTGAGATGTTGCCTGCCTTTTTCAGTAAATCCAAGGACATGAATGGCTTCTGGCAAGACATTTTCTCTAGCCTGCACCAAAATATAGGTCAATAGGCGTCTGACACGCGCCTTGGTGTAACGTTTGGTCGCAACCGCCTCGACCAACTCTTCTACAGACTGGGCTGGTTTAATAGCTTCTTTAATGCGCACAGCCATTTCTTGATTGACCTGATAGATGGTGGTTAGGTCGGGATTTGACAAGATTTGATAGCGGAGCAAGGGAAAATAGTCTTCCCAGATCACCTTACTGGCCTGCTCAAATAGGGCAACAGAAGGCATAAAGCGTTCTAAGAAATCTTGGTCCTTCTGATGTTGACGGAGGGCTGTCGCCGAGGCAAAGTCCACATCTTTATTCACAGAATGGTAACCTGCCCCCTGACGCTGAATCGTATGCAGCTTGATATTTCGTCCTGCAACCGCCTTTGCATAGGCCAGAGCAAGAACATGATTGGGGGTATTACCTGAAAAATCAAGACCAGCAAATTCCTTCCACATAGATTGGGTTTTCTGGGGATAGGAAAGGGAATCAGGCAGATTTTCCACAAATTTCTCCATCTCAGCACCTTTCTCTGTGTATAAGTCAGCGATTTTCTGATAATCTCGAACTTCCTCTGTCCCAAAAACTAGACTATCAATGCCCAAGCGATCCAAGATATCCACAGCTCCTTGACCAAAGAAATCAGCTGCCTGAACACTGACTAAAAAGGGCAATTCCACTACCAAGTCTGCGCCATTTTCCAGCGCCATCTGGGCCCTTGTCCACTTATCCACAATAGCAGGCTCTCCACGCTGCATGAAATTCCCTGACATGGCAACAATTTTCAGTCCCTCTGCCTGATCCAGCAGGTATTTATGGCCATTATGAAAAGGATTGAACTCTGCGATAATACCTGTGATGGTCATGATGTTCTCCTACTTCTGCGCCACAAAAAACCAACGGGTGCTAGTTTCTGTTGGTTCCTTATCCTCAAAGTCTGCATAGAGTTTGAAGGACTTGAATCCAGCCTGTTCCAGCAAGATATCATAGGTCAAGATCTCATAAGTCCTCTCCTCATGTACTTCATCGTGGCGACTAAAGGAACCGTCAGCCTCCTTGATAAAGAAAGTCAGCTCATGCACGATGGAGTGAGGAGCTTCGTCCTCATATGTATCCCAAAGCATGGCAAAATCTTCCGCATTTTCATGGTAGGAATAGCCAGGGAATACTTCATCTGTCTGGTAGGTCGAGTGCACGTCAAAGATGAAAACTCCCTCTTCATTCAGCGCATTGTACACGTCCTTAAAGACGTCCCCTACTTCCACCTCATCCTGCATATAGCAGATAGAGTCCGAATAACACGTGACAAAATCGTATTTCCCTGCCTTGGACAAATTCAGCATATTACCTTCTATAAAAGCAATCTTTTGCTTGGCTGAAGTTGCTCTCTTCTCCGCAATCTTCAACATATCCGCACTCAAGTCAAATCCAGTCACATCAAAACCAGCCTGAGAGAAGCGCACTGATTGAATTCCTGTCCCACAAGCCAATTCCAAGAGTTTCTTTCTCTCCTTGGTCTTAGGCAAATGACGCAGAGAAAAATTCGTCCATTTGTCGTATAAACTATCGTCCATGACCGCATCATAGACCGCCGCAAAGGTTTCATAAGTCGCCATAATCATGATACTAAGAGCTCCATGGTAAACACCACTAGCCCTTTACCTTTCTATCAATTTTTCTAAAATAAGCAAAGAAACCCAGTTGACTACAACTGAGTTCATCTTCTAAGCAAGAGCTTCTGAAATATCTACTGAATTCGCCTCATGCCATAGCTTCTCTAGATTATAATGGGCACGCATTTCTTCTGAAAAGATATGCACGACAACAGCACCGATGTCCAGTAAGACCCAGCCTCCAGCTGCATCGCCTTCGACATGGCTACCTTTAAAGCCTGCTTGAGCTACTTTTTCACGGATATTAGCTGCGATAGCGTCCAACTGACGGCTATTCATTGAGCTAGTGATGACAAAGTAGTCCGTCACACTAGTCAAATCTTGTACATCAAGTGCGAGGATATCCTCCGCACGTTTCTCATCAGCCGCTTTCACGACTAGTTCTAGTAATTCTTTTTCGTTCATTTAATCCTCTTTTTAGAAAATATGTTTGTAATCTAGAACATCTGCAAAGCGCTCCTCCCAAATGTCCTCATAAAATTCATTAATCGTTTCTGCTGGAATGTCATCCCCATCAAAGGTTGTGACAGCACCTTCTGGAACAATAAGCTGATAGCCATATTCAAAGGCAACCTTGACAGAGGTATCCACACAATATTCTGTCTGCATACCACATAAAACTAATTTTTCAATCCCCTGCTTATCCAAGTATTTTTTTAAGCCAGTTTCTTTGAAAATACTGTTATATTTCTTCTGAAAGACCTTTTCAGCAGGTTTTCGATTTAAAAGCGCAGATAACTGCCAATCTTCTGATGTTTGAGCTTCAGAGTTCTCAATATGTTGAACATAGATAATTTCAATATTCTTGCTTCTAGCCTGGTTTTGTAAATAAGAAATTTTTTCCAATAGACTTTTTGTCTGGAACCCAGTTTCTACTAAAACATTCTGAACATCAATGATTATAAAAGCCGTCTTCATTTAGTCCTCTTTCAAATAGTGCACAAAGGCGTTATAGGTTTCAAGGGTTTGGGGATAGATGGGGAATCCCTGATGAGCTAGATACTCCACGGTACGAGCTGTTTCGTAGGCCACCGCCTTATTGAGCGATAGACTTGCAATCTCACGCGCCACATCTACTCCAGGAAAGGCTCGATTGTGCTCGATATAGTCTGCGACGTAGATGACCTTATCTAGGTCTGTCATTTGACCAGCTCCGACTGTATGAATTTCAATGGCTCGCAGAATTTCAGAATCATGCAAATCCAAATCTTCCTGAATTTTGTAAATTCCGACCATACCATGCCAGACATTATTGCCCCAGTTTTTGAGGTCAGGGTCTAGCTGGTAACGGTCAATCAAGTCTAGAAATTCCTGATCTGACAACTTTTTAGCATAGTCATGAAGAAGACCTGCTAGACTTGCTTTCTCAACATCTACACCAAAGCGCTGAGCTAACTCCATAGCGGCACGCTCCACACCTAGACAATGGGTTAGACGTTTCTCAGGTAGAAGCTCTGCCATTTTTTCCAACAAGGCCTCACGGGAGCAGTTGATATAGTCTTGATAGGACATCAGTAGAGCCCCTCCTTCTCGATGTAGTCTAGCACTGGCTGAGGTAGGAGAAAGTTGGGTTTCCGACCTTGGGCAATGAAGTCCCGCACCATGCTGGACGAGATATCCATGAGCGGTACGTCCACCCAGATAACTGGATAGGAAGTCCCTGCCTTGTAGCGTGGACGCTGAACCCCCACAAACTGAACCATGTCAACCAGTTCATCAATTCGGTACCACTTAGGCAGATAGTCAACCATGTCGGCACCGATGATAAAGTAATAATCCGTATCTGGATTCTTCTCTGTCAAAATCTTCATGGTGTCGTAAGTGTAGGAAATACCCTTGCGCTCCAACTCAATAGTTTCAATGACTAGGCCGTCAATCCCCTCAATTGCCAACTCAAGCATCTTGAGACGATGGTGTTCAGGGATGGTTTCCTTTTTATCAACGTGAGGAGGTTGGTATTCAGGCATGAGCAGAACTTGATCCAGTCCCAACTGTTGCCGTACTTGATCCGCAACAATAAGATGGGCATTGTGAACAGGGTTAAAATTCCCCCCTAAAATCCCAACTTGTTTGCGTTTTTTCTCCTTGATTTCTGGCTCCAACTCTACCTTGGTAAAGGGAGTCAATAGTTCGATTGTCATAGGCTAGTCCCCTTTATTTCTCTATAAAAACAGTTATTTGGAGTTTCGGTCTTAGATTTCTTTGACTTTCTTAGAAATCTTGCGATTTTCTTTCTTGCTGGATTGTTTAAACAAAATCAAGATGCGTCCTATTTTTTGGACTGTATCCACACCGATTTCTTCTTCCAAAATTTCAGCTACTTCGTGGATGTTTTCATCTGTGTTTTGTAAGAGAGTAACCTTGATTAATTCACGCGCATCAAGAGCTTGACGGACGCTGGTTTTGATTTGGTCGTTCAGTCCATTTTTCCCGATTTGGATGATAGGTTTGAGGATGTGTGCCTGGCTGTTGAGGAAGGCACGTTGTTTTGATGTTAATGACATAATTTTCTTCCTTGTTTTTTGATAGTTATTTTAGGTGGTGAGGGACGGTCGGAACTAATTTTCCAAAGATTTCATCTTTGAAAAATGGATTTCCTGACCTCACAATTGAGCCTTGGTCTCAATTGTGCCCCTTGCCAATCTACAGATTGGCAATCACACCACGGCAATAACTATCGCTATATGAGCTCACTTTGTTCGCTCAGCGATTTTGTTTTAAATAATTGCTTTTCGTATGACGACGGCGACGCCTTCTGGTGCCCAGACGGCGACTTTGGCAGTGCCTGTTACACGAATCCAACCTAGGCCTGAGATGACTAGGTCTGTCTTATCCTTGATTGTAAATACATGCTCAATCAGTTTTGGAAAATCTTCTTTTTCCTTACTGTTTGGAGGCGTGAGAAGGGTTCCGACGTGCTTGTCGTAAAATGCACTAGCGCCTTCAAGCTTAGTACGATGGAGTTTCAATTCGTTGTCAAAAAAGGCAGTGAAACCTTGTTTTTCTCCTGATATAAAGTCAAAACGTCCGAGACCACCTAAAAATAGGGTTTGTTCAGGATTAAGCTGATATGTTTTAGGCTTGATCTCCTTTTTAGGGCTGACATACTTGAGGTTTTTGGCCGTCAAGTAATGGGCCATTTGGTGACGGTGGATGATTCCCGGCGTATCGTAGATATAAGAACCATCATCAAGCGGAATCTCGATCTTGTCCAAGGTTGTCCCTGGGAAGCGCGAAGTCGTAATGACATTCTGATCACCCGTGATTTCTTGGATAATGGCATTGATTAGAGTTGATTTTCCAACGTTAGTTACACCGACAACATAGACATCGCGGCCTTTACGGTAATGTTCAATCTTGTCAATGACTTCCTTAATGGCATGTTTGTTTTGAGCTGAAGTTAGGACGACATCAACAGGACGAAGCCCTTCTTCATGGGCACGTTCCATGAGCCACTGGCTAATCTTGCCCGGTTTAACTGACTTAGGTAGGATATCTTTTTTATTTCCAACCAAGAGGACATCATTGCCCGATACAAAGCGTGGCAAGCCTGGGATGACAGAGCCATTAAAATCAAAGATATCAATGACATTGACCACTAAGGCATCGCTGTCTCCCACCTCGTGCAAGAGCTTGAGGAAATCATCGTCTGTCAACTGGACATCCGTGATTTCATTGTAATGACGGAGACGGAAACAGCGTTGGCAATAGACTTCACCAGTCTCCAAACCTTTTTCAAGTGCCGACTGGGGGGTAAAACCAAGACCAGCCTTATCTGTCGTCTGAATGGTTGCTCCACAACCAATACAGAGAATTTCTTCCATAGTTAAATTCCTTTTTTATATGTAATCGGTCCGTACTTTTCAGTGATTTTTCGCATGACACGGCGCTCACGAGCTCGGTTAATCTGCGTTTTGATCGAGTCATGTTGGACCAAGGGTTTGACTAAAATCGAGCGAATGCCAGCACGGTGGGCTGCTCGAATATCTGTCATGAGCTGGTCGCCAACCATGACCACTTCGCTTTTCTCATAGTGAAATTCCTTCATGGCACGGTCAATCCCAAATGTGAAGGGCTTTAGAGCCCAATAAACGTAGTCAATCTCAAACTTCTCAACTGCTCGTTGGACGCGTTTTTTGGTGTTATTTGACACTACGATAATGCGAATGCCCGCGTCCCGAAGGTCATGTAGCCATTGCTTCATCTCTGGTGTCCCGTCAGGGTTGTTCCAAGCAATAAGGGTATTGTCCAAATCGACCAAAACAGCCTTGATTCCCTGCTCCTGCAGGCTTGGGACTGTCAGATCATAAACTGCTTCCACAGCAAAATCTGGCATATAATTTTCAATCGCCATTTTGGCTCCTTTTCTTAACTTTTTTTCGCAATTTTCCTTAGTAACAAGGATAAAACAATCCACAAACCTATACTAGCCAAACTGATGTAGAGCCAAGCATGGGGCTCATCTGTTAAAGGTAGTGGAACATTCATTCCGAAAAAGCCTGTCACGACTACCAAAACCGCTAGCAAGACTGAAATGATAGTCAAGGTTGTCAAATTATCATTCAGATTATTGTTTAGAATATTGTTGTAAGAGGCTGAAAGTTGCTGTAAAATCTGAGAGATTAGGTCTGTCATGGATACCAGCTGATGAGCCTCAATCATGGCATCATCAAACTGTTCTCTCTCAATCTCATCAAAACTACGATACAAGGCATGACCTTGAATATGCTCTAACAAAATCCGATTTTGTTTGGCAGCTGCCGTCAGATAAACCATACCAGTCTCCAAATCAGACAGGGCAAAGAGGTTTTTCTTGGTAGTTCGCTGGCGCAAGAGGTCATTGACCTCATCCCTACTCTTGTCCATCTGCTCAATGACAGGATAGTAGGCATTGCTGATGATTTCCAGACTGGCAAAGAGAAACTTATAAATCGAAAGCGTGTCATGGCTCTCCAGATAACGAGTCATCTGTTCAATGACATAGGCGTTCTTGGTATTACTAATGGTAATCAGGCGACGATGCTCCACGATAAAGGTCATGGGAAAAGTCTCATAGTAGGCCTTGTCCTTTTTTACGTCTAGGACATTATAGATAAAGGTAACCGTCCCACTTTCACGGTGGTAGTCCATGTGGGCGCGCTCGTTTCTATCCAGTGCGTATTCAATGGTTTCCTTGTCCAAACCGTAAATTTCAGAAAGGTCTTCTAGTTTATTCAACTTTCCTAGATCTAGGTCTATCCAGGTACAACCATTGCCCAACTGCTTTTCTAAAACCATCTTTTCTCCTTATTAAACTCCCTCTATTGTACCACAAATTACTTAAAATAACAGGTCTAGTCTGTGCGTGAGAAATTGCTAACAACTGTGATATTTCGGTTAGGGACAAAGTGAAGGGCTTGCTCCTCGCTACGAAGCTGGGTCGTACGAATTCCCACGCTGACGACCTTGCCCGATACAGTAATGGGGCCATTGGTCAGAACAACCTCATCTCCCACATCCAGTTGACGTTCAAAAAGGATGAAAAAGCCATTGATGACATCAGACAGAAAACCTTGGGCTCCCATCCCAATCGCCACCCCAGCGATTCCAGCCCCAGCCAGCAAGCTAGATACAGGTAAGCCTAAAATCGATAAAATACAGTAGAGTAAAAAGAAATATGACGTATAATTAAACACATTTTCTAACAAACGTGAGATGGTTTTCTGGCGCCCGACATCATGATGAGACATTTTTAGAGAAGGTTTGGCAATTCTCTGCACCATGGTATGAAGCATTTTTTTAGCAATATAAAATACAATCAAAAGCAGTAAAAGAGAAATGACCTTGGTTAGAATATTTTCGATAATGGTTGTCACATCTAGCTTTTCAATATAAGCTTGAATAAATTTTTGCATATAAAACTCCTTTATTTCATTATACCATATTTTCATCAGTCTCATTATCCATAAATATTCAAAAAATAGACAGAAAATTCTTGATTTTGTCTATCGTTTATACTATAATCATAATCACTACACAGAAAGGAGATTATTATGAAAAGAATCATTCATGCTTGGAACAAGGCAAGCCTTGTCAAGCGTATCTTGATTGGTATGCTTTGTGGGGGAATTCTAGGACTGACCCTTCCTAATCTCTCAGGAATTGGGCTACTCGGGGATTTATTCGTTGGAGGTCTAAAAGCTGTTGCTCCTATCCTAGTCTTTGCTCTCGTTGCTAATGCCCTTTCCCAACATCAAAAGGGACAAGATAGCAATATGAAAACTGTTGTTTTCTTGTATATCCTAGGAACTTTTGCCGCTGCTCTTGTAGCTGTACTAGCAAGTTTCATCGTCCCTATTGAAATCACCCTAAATAGTGCTAATACCGATATTGCTCCACCAGATGGGATTGGACAGGTCCTCAGCAACCTCTTGCTCAAACTGGTTGACAATCCAGTCAACGCCCTGCTTACTGCTAACTATATTGGAATCTTATCTTGGGCAGTCATTTTTGGAATTGCTATGAGAGAGGCCAGCAAAAATAGTAAAGAATTACTAAAAACTATCGCTGACGTGACTTCTAAAATTGTCGAATGGATCATCAATCTGGCTCCATTTGGAATCCTTGGTCTTGTTTTTAAAACCATTTCTGACAAGGGAATCGGAAGCCTTGCCAACTACGGTATTTTATTGGTTCTATTAGTAACGACTATGCTTTTTGTTGCCCTTGTGGTCAACCCTTTGATTGCCTTCTTCTTTATGAGACGCAACCCTTACCCTCTAGTTTGGAACTGCCTCCGTGTCAGCGGTGTGACAGCCTTCTTCACTCGTAGTTCTGCGGCTAACATTCCTGTCAACATGAAACTCTGCCATGACCTTGGACTCAACCCAGATACCTATTCTGTTTCTATCCCACTTGGCTCTACTATCAACATGGCTGGAGCAGCGATTACCATTAACGTTTTGACCCTTGCTGCGGTAAACACTCTTGGAATCCCTGTTGACTTTGCCACAGCCTTTGTCCTCAGTGTGGTAGCAGCTATCTCAGCCTGCGGTGCTTCTGGTATTGCGGGAGGTTCCCTCCTTCTTATCCCAGTTGCTTGTAGCCTTTTCGGTATTTCTAACGATATTGCCATGCAAGTTGTTGGGGTTGGATTTGTGATTGGGGTCATCCAAGACTCATGTGAAACAGCCCTTAACTCTTCTACAGACGTCCTCTTTACTGCCGTTGCCGAATACGCAGCAGCCCGTAAAAAATAACTCATAAAGGCAAGCCTGCTCAGGTTTTGTCTTTTGCTCTTTTATTCTAACTTATACTCTTCGAAAATCAAATTCAAACTACGTCAGCTTCGCCTTGCCGTACTCAAGTACTGCCTACGGCTAGCTTCCTAGTTTGCTCTTTGATTTTCATTGAGTATTATCAGGAAATTCTTATGTCTATTAGCCAACGTACGACCAAGCTCATCTTAGCTACCTGTCTTGCCTGCCTGCTTGCTTATTTTCTCAATCTTTCCTCAGCAATTTCGGCTGGAATTATCGCTCTCTTGAGCCTATCTGATACGCGTAGAAGTACTTTAAAACTGGCTCGCAATCGCCTCTTTTCCATGCTCCTAGCTCTGGCTATCGGTGTTCTAGCTTTTCACTTGAGCGGATTTCATATCTGGAGCCTTGGTCTCTATCTTGCCTTCTATGTGCCTCTAGCTTACAAGATGGGCTGGGAAATTGGCATCACACCAAGCACTGTTTTGGTTAGCCATCTCTTGGTACAAGAGTCAACCTCTCCAGACCTTCTAGTCAATGAATTCTTTCTCTTTGCTATCGGTACAGGATTTGCTTTACTGGTCAATCTCTACATGCCTTCACGAGAAGAGGAAATTCATCACTACCACACATTGGTAGAAGAAAAGTTAAAAGACATCCTCCTGCGCTTCAAATATTATTTATCCAGAGGGGATGGACGCAACCGAGCACAGCTGGTGGAAGAATTGGACACCCTTTTGGAAGAAGCCCTCAGACTGGTCTATTTGGATCACTCAGACCACCTCTTTCACCAGACTGATTACCATATTCACTACTTTGAGATGAGACAGCTACAAAGTCGTATCCTGCGAAATATGGCCCAGCAAATCAATACCTGTCACCTAGCTGCCAGTGAGAGCCTGATTTTGGCTCAACTCTTTTCACAAATTGCAGGTCAACTGAGCCAGACCAATCCTGCTTCTGATTTGCTAGATGAAATCGAACGCTATCTGGAAGTCTTCCGAAACCGCAGTCTGCCCAAGACAAGAGAAGAATTTGAAACCCGCGCTACCCTTCTTCAACTCCTACGTGAAGCCAAAACCTTCATCCAAGTAAAAGTTGATTTTTACAAAAATATGGACAGTAAAAAAGAAAACCACTAAAAAACAGAACTTGCCAGCATTCTTGAAAAGTAGTATAATTATTGCATGCGCAATCATCTTGTGACGCAGAGACTGCCCGTTAATGGACTTTCTTCTATTTATGACTCTAAAAAGAAAGGAGACACTATGACCTATTTGGAAAAATGGTTTGACTTCAATCGGCGTCAGAAAGAAATTGAAAGTCTCCTGGAAGAGACCATTGCCCAACAGAGCGAGCAAAGTCTGACCTTGAAAGAGTTCTACCTGCTCTACTATCTGGACTTGGCCCAAGAAAAATCTCTACGCCAGATTGACCTGCCAGATAAGCTTCATCTGAGCCCGAGCGCAGTTTCTAGGATGGTGGCTCGCTTGGAAGCTAAAAATTGCGGTCTACTCAGTCGCATGTGCTGCCATCAAGATAGACGCTCTAGTTTTATCTGCCTGACAAATGATGGGCAAAAGACACTGGCCTCGCTACAAAAGGCTGTCGAAGAAAGCTTGGAAGCAGGTTTGGATTTCTTGATTTAAGATGATTTTAGAAAAAAGTTGCGTGCGCAATCATTTTTATTGACATTCTCTTTTACAAGGAGTAAAATAAAGTCAAGATTAAACAAAGGAGTTTTATATGATTGAAATTACTTATCTAGACGCCAGTAAGAACGAAAGAACTGTGACTTTCGAATCCTATGAAGATTTTGATCGTTCGCAACAAGCTTGCATTATCGGCGTCGCAGACTACTACCCTGTCCAAAAATTGACTTATAAGGATCATGATTTGGACTACCATGGGACTTATGGAGATATCTTCTTCTATCTCAAGAAACAAGATTTAAGCCAATATAACTAAAAAAGGAGAAATACAATGGCAAAAGCAATTACAGATGCAACATTCGAACAAGAAACAAAAGACGGTTTGGTCTTAGTAGACTTCTGGGCAACTTGGTGTGGTCCATGTCGTATGCAAGGTCCAATCTTGGACAAATTGTCTGAAGAACTTTCAGAAGATGTCTTGAAAATCGTTAAAATGGACGTTGATGAAAATCCAAACACAGCTCGTGCTTTTGGAATCATGTCTATTCCAACTCTTCTCTTCAAAAAAGACGGCCAAGTTGTCAAACAAGTTGCTGGTGTTCACACAGCAGAACAAATCAAGGCCATCGTTGCTGAATTGAGCTAATCAAACGAGAGACCAAGTACTTTCTTTGGTCTCTTTTTTCTTGCCCTTTGCCATTTTTCAAAAAATATGCTAGACTGTAAGTAGAATATTACGATGTTTGGGACATGCCATCGCTAAAAAAAACCTTGACTTGGTATTTTTTAGCTCCCTCAAGGGAGCTTTTTGCGTGCTCTGAACATTTCCCATTTTGGAAGGAGTACTATGAAACGTCAATCAGCCTTGGTCGTCTTTAGTGGCGGTCAAGATTCCACAACCTGCCTTTTCTGGGCTAAAGAACACTATGAAACGGTCGAAGCCGTTACCTTTGCCTATGGCCAACGCCACCATCTCGAAATTCAAGTTGCCAGAGAAATCGCTACGGAACAGGGCATTCGTCATCACATCCTAGATATGTCTCTGCTGGGGCAAATCACTGAAAATGCGCTGACCTCTGATATGGAGATTGAGCAAAAAGAGGGAGAAGTTCCCAATACCTTCGTTGACGGTCGAAACCACCTCTTTCTATCCTTTGCGGCAGTCCTTGCCAAGCAACGAGGCATTAAAGATATCGTGACAGGTGTCTGCGAGACAGACTTCTCAGGCTACCCCGATTGTCGAGATGTCTTTGTCAAATCCCTTAATGTTACCCTCAACCTTGCCATGGATTACGACTTCGTTATCCAAACACCTCTTATGTGGCTAGACAAGGCTGAAACTTGGGAGCTAGCCGACCAACTCGGTGCCTTTGACTATGTTCGTGAAAAGACCTTAACCTGCTACAACGGAATTATCGGGAGCGGCTGTGAAGATTGCCCCGCCTGCCACCTACGTCAACATGGGTTAGATGTTTATCTCTCACAGAAAGGAGAAGCCTAATGTTTTTTGCACCCAAAGAAATCAAACAGGAAACTGGGGAGTCTCTTGTCTACAATCCTTATCGGACTCTAGTCTCCAAAGAATTTACCTTTGATGCTGCTCACCACCTCTTTCACTATGAGGGAAAATGCAAATCCCTGCACGGCCACACCTATCATCTGCAGATTGCTGTCAGTGGATTTTTAGATGAACGTGGTATGACCTACGATTTCGGAGACATCAAAGCGACCTACAAGAACTACTTAGAGCCCCACTTGGATCATCGCTATCTCAATGAAACTCTTCCCTATATGAACACGACTGCTGAAAATATGGTTTACTGGATTTTCCAAACCATGAATCAAGAGTTGCCAAACGAGCGCGGTCTCCGTTTGGAATACGTTCGTCTCTATGAGACTCCGACTGCCTTTGCAGAGTTTAGACGGGAGTGGTTAGATGACTAGGGAACGTGTCCTCAAACTACCAGTTCTAGAAATTTTTGGCCCAACCTTTCAAGGCGAAGGCCGTGCAATCGGGCAGAAAACCATGTTTGTCCGCACTGCTGGTTGCGACTATCACTGCGACTGGTGCGATTCTGCCTTTACTTGGGATGGCTCTGAAAAGCCAACTCGTATGACAGCTGACGAGGTCATTGCTGCCTTGGATAAATTGGGGAGCTATGACTATGTAACCCTATCTGGGGGAAATCCTGCTATCCTAGCAGCCAACATGGCTGAACTCGTCACCAAACTCAAGGAACGTGGTGTCACTCTGGCTGTTGAGACCCAAGGCTCCCGCTGGCAAAATTGGTTAAAAGACATCGACCAGGTCACCCTCAGTCCCAAACCTCCTTCATCCAAGATGGAAGTCAACTTTGAGACCTTGGACTTTATCGTTTCCCAACTTGATCCAGACAGGGTCACCTTTAAAATCCCTGTCTTTGATGATGCCGATTTGGCCTTTGCCAAAGGGATTCAAGAACGCTACCAACCAGATGTTCTCTTCTTATCAGCAGGAAATCCTGAGCCCAAGGCTACGGGTAATATTGTCCAAGACCAACTGGACCGCCTCAAAGAACTCTGGGAACGTGTCGCTGCTGACGACAGCTGGGGCAATGTCCGCGTCCTCCCTCAACTGCATACCCTCCTCTACGATAATCAACGTGGTGTTTAAGATTAGAAAGAAAAAATCATGTCACAACAAGAAGAAATGAAAAACCTAAGCCTACTAGGCAACAAAGAAACCAACTACATTTTCGAATATCAACCAGAAGTCCTCGAATCCTTTGACAATCGTCATGTGGAAAATGACTATTTTATCAAATTTAACTGTCCTGAATTTACCTCACTTTGCCCGATCACTGCTCAACCAGACTTTGCGACCATTTATATTTCCTACATCCCTGACAAGCTCTGTGTTGAGTCAAAATCCCTCAAACTCTACCTCTTTAGCTACCGAAATCACGGAGATTTTCACGAAAACTGTATCAACACCATCGGGAAAGACTTGGTCAACTTGCTAGACCCTCGCTATTTAGAAGTCTGGGGAAAATTCACTCCGCGCGGTGGCATTTCAATCGACCCCTACTACAACTACGGTAAGCCTGGAACTAAGTATGAAGGCTTGGCAGAACAACGCCTCTTCCAACACGACCTTTATCCAGAGAAAATTGACAATCGTTAAACTCATACTCAATGAAAATCAAAAATCAAACTAGGAAGCTAGCCGCAAGTTGCTCAAATCACTGCTTTGAGGTTGCAGATGGAAGCTGACGTGGTTTGAAGAGATTTTCGAAGAGTATCATACGAAAAAGCCCTGTTCCTCTAGATGAGGAGCAAGGCTTTTTGTTTTTCAATTATTCTTCTGTTCCAAGGAAGTTTTTTGCAACGAGGGCTGCAAGAACCCCACCAACGATTGGTGCAAGGATGAAAATCCAAACTTGTTGAAGGGCTGCGCCACCTACCAAAACAGCTGGTGCCAAGCTACGAGCTGGATTTACTGAAAGCCCAGTAATGTTCAATCCGACAAGAATCATCGCCATCAAGGACAAACCGATTACCAAACCAGCAATCGCGCCATTTCCCTTGCTTGCTGAAGTCACAGTCATGATAACCAAGACAAACAAGAAAGTTGCGATGACTTCAAACAAGAAACCACCAAAGACAGTGACACCGTTTGCCAAGGCATTTTCACCAAGACTAGCAGTTGACATACCTGAGTTAGCCAAGAGGAAGAAGACAGAAGCAGATGCTAAGAAAGCTCCAACTACTTGTCCAAGGATGTAGTTGACAAGCTCTGAAGATGACAAACGTTTGTTAACAAACATAGCAATCGAAACAGCTGGATTCAAGTGAGCACCTGAAACAGTTCCGATTGAGTAGGCTGCAACTACGATTGCCAGACCAAAGGCAACGGCAATCCCTAGGTGACCAAGACCTTCAACACCATTTCCAAAAACAACAGCTCCTGTCCCGACGAATACAAGCATGAACGTACCGATTAACTCAGCAACAAATTTTTTCATTTTCTTTCTCCTTTTTTCAAAAACTAGATACTAGTCTATCAAAAGTAGGAAAGGGTTTCAAGAAAATTGATTGGAAATTTTTTGAAAATCATAGAACTACTAGCAATACCTAATATTGAAAAGATTGAATAGCTTCTTTCAAGTCATCTTGTAAACTATTTCTCTGGTCAAGTTGGACATAGACTTCCAACAGACAGGATCTGAAGTTGGAAAATTTATAAAAATCTTCCCTTTCTTCTATCGGAAAGTCAACAGCTTTTATCCAAGAAGCTACTTGCTCTTGCGCTAACTTCCCTTGTAAAATAGGTTCATAGATCACTCTTGCTAAACGCCAATCCTCATCATCTGTAAAGCGAATCGAAACTCTTTTAAATAGTTGGCCAAGTATATCAAATACTTCATGAACTCTGTTTTTAGGAAAGTTGGGATGACAAACCACCTCTGTCAGTAAATCGGCTCCATGTGCAAAAGTATGAACCCAACCATACTGACTTGAAAAACCCGTTGTATCCTTTTCTTTTGAAAGATAATACAAACCTTGATTTAAAAGGACATTACGAATTCCTGCATTTAATTCCTGATAAAAAATCGATTGCTGGTTGGCATCTGCAGACAAGAGATTTGCATAAATAAGCGCCCTAAAAGAACGTTCAAGGGTTGACAGGCCTACCTTATCAATATCTTTATCTAACCCTCCATCAGATGAAATCCCTTCAGCAATGAAATGAAATTGTTCCTGTGTAAATAGCTCTTCCTGAATCCCTCTAGCAAAGCTTGTAAAAACAAGGTCATCACGAATTTCTGGAGAAGGATCTCCCAAATGATCAAGTAGCCACTGGATTTCTTCCTGGTTATAACTTGGTTTTTCTTCTGCTATTTTTCTAAGTAACTTTTGATACATGGTCAATACCTCTACATTTCTAGCAACTGTTCAAAAAGCTGTCCTTAAATGACTTTAGCAATTTGTAAAATTAAGTTAAAGAGAAAAAGACATTTATATTCAGAGAAACAGCACATTTCTGAAAGGATACATAAATGATTTATTCCATATTACCACAAATGAACTTGTAATGATAGAACTTTATCACAAAAATCACATTTCTGTCTCAAAAATTGCGAAAAACTAGTTATATAGTCATTTAGTTTTAAAAAAGCGTTCCAAACATTCAAA
>NZ_VMMR01000045.1:0-635 GCF_013277285.1 Streptococcus sp. 339
TTTTATTTTAGTTTAGTATTAACATAATCGGCTTTTTCCTCATACCATTGATTAATAGCTGTCATAAATCCGTCATAGTTCCAAGCCAAGTTTTCTGCTAGTGAGAAATTTCCTGAAGACCAGGCGCTCCAAATGTCCTTACTAGACAAGCGTGTGTGATTAATGGTGATCGAAGCTTCTGCTGCACGAATGAAGGTTGTTTTTTCTAGTGCAGTTGACCATTTGATAGGAACATAGCTAGTAACTAGACCTTCGTCTGTTGTTTCTTTTCGAATGGCATTGATACGGTCTAAGATAGCCTGTTTATATGGCGTTAAGAAAGTCCCTTCAATCCCAACTAGAGTAGTACCAGAAGAAGTACTAGTGACCTAAGAGTTTAAGATATTGTAGGATTGACCATTGATTGCTTGAGTGGAAACCAGCCTATCATTAGTGGCTACTGATTGTGATGTAACAATTCCTACCCCAAGAAGTGATAGAGCTGAAATCGTTGCAAGTGTGAACTTTTTAGCTTTGGTGTCCATTTCGTGTCCCCTTATTTTTTATTATATAGTTATTTAGTTTTAAAAAAGCGTTCCAAACATTCAAAAATAGTTGGGACTTCCCTTAATAAATTTGTTCCTTTCTTTTTCAAG
>NZ_VMMR01000046.1:0-7686 GCF_013277285.1 Streptococcus sp. 339
CTGACTTCGTCAGTTTTATCTGCAACCTCAAAACAGTGTTTTGAGCTGACTTCGTCAGTTCTATCTGCAACCTCAAAACGGTGTTTTGAGCTGACTTCGTCAGTTCTATCTGCAACCTCAAAACAGTGTTTTGAGCAACCTGCGGCTAGCTTCCTAGTTTGCTTTTTGATTTTTATTGAGTATAAAATACAAGAAATACCTCGATTTTCAAGTCGAGGTATCTTTTTTTACATTTGGACAATCTTGCGATAACTTCTTGAAGTAATCATGAAAATCAGCACATAGGCGATGAGGAAGATAGCGCAGATAGACAAGGTCACAATCAACATCATATTCGTATCTATTACACCAATCACTTTTAAAATCAGACTAAGCATATGGTAGGCAAAGGCTAGATGTATGAAGGCAAAAAGCAAAGGAAGGAAGAAAACAGTTAAAACCTGTTTGTTGATGGTTTGCTTGATTTGCTTTTGATCTAAACCGACTTTCTGCAAGATAATAAAGCGTTCACGGTCTTCATAGCCTTCAGAAATTTGTTTGTAATAGATGACCAGAACGGTTCCGACCATAAAGATAATGGATAGGAAAATACCGATAAAGAAGACACCACCAAAGAGGGCACTCATCTGAGAACTAGCATCTGCTAGATTGCTACCATAAACATAGCTACCTTCTGTGTCTAATTGAGCATTAAATTGATTGAGGTATTTTTCATACTCCTCAGCGACCTTGAGTTGTTCTTCTTCACTGACATTTATTACATTCATACCACCGTAAAACTGATTATAGATAGCCGAATCTGGGAATTGATCCAAAAAGGCTTGTAAATCAGGAACAACAAGGTAATTGTAATCAGTAGTCAAGATATTAAACTGATTTGGAACATGGTTCACAATGAAATCTTTATTAAATTCTTCTTTGACAGAAAATTGATGATCATTTAGAGTTAGAGCTTTCTGTCCTTTCAGTCCGTCATTTTTGGCAAAGAGACCAACCTCATTTCCTGATAGAGACAGTTTTTGACCAGTCATATTTTCATAATCTTTTTGGTCAAATACCATGAAAACTGTTTTTGGTTGGACACGGTTTTGTCCTTTTTCAAAAATAGTTAACTTGGTTCCTTCTTGATTTGCAATACCAAAGTTACTGTAACGAAGCACTTCTTTCTCTTTGACACTATAACCTTTGTCACTTGCAAACTGGCTCAAGAGTTTGTCCAAATCTTCTTTTTCAACATTTTTTCCAGTAATGCCAAAGTCATGCGGATTCATCACTTTTTTAAAGGATTCTGAGGCATTGAAAATACTAGTCGCTGCTGACATGGTTACCAAAACCATTGTTGACAAAATAGCGATGGTTGCTAGTCCAACCGCATTTTTCTTCATACGGAAAATCAAGTTGGAAACAGAGATGAGGTTATTAGGTTGGTAATAGTATTTCTTGTTTTTCTTTAAGATTTGTAGGAAGACTGTAATCCCTGCATTAAACAATAGATAAGTACCAAAAATAACCAGCAAAACAGCTAGGAAGAAAGTTGTTAGGGCTGTAAGAGGATCGGTTACCGTAAGGGCAAGATAATAGCCAATCCCTAAACTTATGGAACCAAGAATGGTTTGGAGAGGAAGGAAGCGACTTTTTTTCTCTCCACTAGCTTTCTCACGAGAGAGCTGGAGGGCATTCATACGGGCGATTCGAAGGGCATTCAGGAACATGAGGCCTAGGAAAATCAAACCGAAGACAACAAGCACTGTAATGACAACTTTCGTCTGGAAGGTAGCAACCAGCTCAACCTTCAATTTCATTAGTTTGAGCAGGAAAGCGAAAATTAACTTGTCAAACAAGGCTCCAATACCGATACCCGCTCCAACAGTTAGAATCCCAAATAGCACCAACTCCTTAAAGGTCATACTGATTAGATGGCGCTTTTCCAATCCCAACATGCCATAAATCCCCAGTTCCTTGGAACGGTTCTTCATGACAAAACTATTGGCATAGAGAACGATAATGGCTGACGCAAGGGTGACGACAAACATACCAAATCCAAGTGTAGCCTGAATGGTTGTTCCTCCACGGATTTCCGCAATCTTAGGATTGAAGGTTAGAGAGTAAAAGAGATAGGTGACAGTGACTGCCAAGAGAACAGCCAGCGCAAAAGGATAGTAGAGTTTGCGGTTTTTAATCAAGTTCGATACCGCTAACTTATTGGTTAATCGAAACATACTAATTCACCTCGCTTGCCATGACAGTCAAGGTATCAGAGATTTCTTGGAACATCTGACGTTCTGTCTTCTCTCCACGGTAGATTTGATTGTAAAGAATGCCGTCTTTGATAAAGAGTACACGTTTAGCTCTGCTAGCTGCTGCTGTTGAGTGGGTTACCATGAGAATGGTTTGGCCGCGCTCATTGATTTCATCAAAGACATCAAGTAAGGCTGCAGATGACTTGGAGTCAAGAGCTCCTGTCGGTTCGTCCGCAAGGAGAATTTCAGGTTCAGTGATGATGGCGCGTGCTACTGCTACACGCTGTTTCTGGCCACCAGAAATCTCGTAAGGGTACTTCTCTTGTAATTGGTTTATTCCCAGATTCTCAGCTGTCACCACCAATTTCTTCATCATCTCTGTAATAGGTCTTCTTGACAAGACAAGCGGAAGCAAGATATTGTCCTTTACAGATAGAGTATCTAGCAAGTTAAAGTCTTGGAAGACAAAGCCCAACTTTTCACGACGGAAGCTAGAGGCCTGTGAATTTTTAATGGTTGCGGTGTCAGTTCCATTCAAGTAAACCTGACCACGACTTGGTTTATCCAGCATAGCTAGAATATTGAGAAGAGTTGATTTACCAGAACCAGACTCACCCATGATGGCAACGTAGTCACCCTTTTCGACGGTAAAGTGAATATCCTTGAGGGCTTCTACTTGGTTGCCCTGAAAACGTGTTTTATAAATTTTTTGAACGTGTTTTACATCTAAAAGTGTCATGAGAATCTCCTTTCTTAATATCCCATCAAATGAAATGTAGCTTGCATCATAGTGCATCCCAGCTGAACGCGCTCAATTTCTTTGTGACTTGGTTTTCTAGTTTTCTTATGTAAGATTTGTTTCATGATGTTACTCCTTTGTTCTTTATGAGTCTAGTTTACATCAAAAAAAGACCGCTTGCCATAACCTAACCTTACAAAAGAGACTTTAATCTTACATTTTTGTAAGATTGGGTGAAATATAAGCAAAATTACTTAGAAAATGATTTGATTTCCTATTTTTAAAGTTGTAAAATATAAGTGTGAAAAGGCTTACTTTGAAAAGGAGGAAGCGGGAACTAACATTTTAGTAAGGTTACCTAGATAACATACCATTCAATTTAACACTTGCAAGTCGTTCAACCTATAAGGAAAGAAGGTGCGCTTTAATGAAACACAAAGAACATATACTCATCGGACTTCTCTATCTGCTCTCTCCATTCATCGGTCAGCTCTTAGTTGAACACACACACTTTATCGGTACAGAATTTACCGGCACTGCTTATGTTATTTGCTGGTTATCAGTTGTTATCAGCATCCACCATTTTTCCAAAAATGTATTGTCTCAGCAGCAAAAATAGATTAAAAAACTGAGTTTAAATTACTGCTTTTATAATAAAATGAAATAAGAACAGAACAAATCGATCAGGATAGTCAAATCGATTTCTAACAATGTTTTAGAAGTAGAGGTGTACTATTCTAGTTCCAATTCACTATAGTTTGTGGATGAAGCTGGCGAAATATTATTAATACTATTCAAAAATCAAAGTGCAAACTATGTCAACTTCACATTGCCGACTAAATTACAGCCTGTGGCTGGCTTCCTAGTTTGCACTTTGATTTTTATTGAGTATAAAAGTAAAAAAGCTTTAAATCAAGCAGTTTAGACTATTGATTTAAAGCTTTTTGCTTATTCCAAATCTTCTGTAGAACCTCACCAAAACCAGCCTTCATTGTCGTCAATGGCTTGGGCTTCTTTGCGTTTACGTGGGCCTGTTCCGTACATTTCTGCTTCGATTTCTTCCTTGGTAGGCATGATAGAAGCTAGGATGATATAGATAATCACGCCAAGTCCAAAGTTTGCAACTGTAAAAATGGCAAACAAGAAACGAACTAGGGTAACATCAAAATTCCACTTGTCTGACAGACCTGCCAGAACTCCTGAAATCATGCGATTGCGTCTCATTTTATAAAATTTACTGTTCATGATATTTCCTCTTTCTGCTAGGTTAGACATAGTATATCACGGGGAGGCTCGGCTTTCATCAGTCCTCAGGCTGATTTATAAGAAGCAATTTACCTCGACAAAGTCCACAGCGATAGCGTTTGGTATCAATCCTACGCTTGCGCTGATACCTTTGCTGGCAGGATTGACAACGATAAAGCTTGAGTGGTTTAGAGTTACTATTGGGCAAGGATGGTACAAACCTTAATCCATCCACTGCTTTCAACAGTTCCTTAAAATCCCGATCCTTGTGTTGATAGCCCTTCCCTTGGAAATAAAGGTGATAATGACAGAGTTCATGTCGGACAATTTTCCTAAAAACCTCCATACCCAGTTTCTGATAAACCTTGGGATTAAAATCCAGATGCCCATCTTTGGGGAAAAATCGCCCACCTGTCGAACGTAGACGCCTATTCCACTGGACATGATGGATAAAAGCTCTCCCGAAGTCTTCTAGTGAAACCTGCTTGACATAATCAGTCAGTTTCATTTGGAGCGAGGAGCGACAGATTAACTTTTTCACGTTCAGTATCAATTTTCTTGACCCAAACGGTCACCAAATCTCCAACTGACACCACTTGACTAGGGTGTTTGATAAACTTGCGACTCATATGAGAAATATGAATCAAGCCGTCCTCGTGAATCCCGATATCAACGAAGGCACCGAAGTCAACAACGTTACGCACAACACCTTCTAGCTTCTGACCTACCACTAGGTCTTTGATATCTAGGACATCTTGGCGAAGCACAGGTGCGTCAAAGGAATCACGGAAATCTCGACCTGGTTTGAGAAGATCTGCAATGATATCTTTAAGGGTTTCTGGACCGAGGTCTAGCTCTTGAGCCATTTCCTTGACTGAAAGGGACTTGAGTTTGCTTTGGGCTTCTTCGTTTAGGTCTTTAATATCTAAACGTTTGAAGAGTTCCTTAACTGCAGTGTAATTCTCTGGGTGAACTCCTGTATTATCAAGGATATTGCTACTTTCAGGGATACGAAGGAAACCAGCAGCCTGCTCAAAGGCCTTGGCTCCCAGACGAGGAACTTTCTTGATTTGGGCGCGTGAAGTGATTTTTCCTTCTTCCTCGCGGTATTTGACAATATTTTCAGAGATAGTTTTGTTGAGTCCAGCTACGTGTGAAAGAAGAGCTGGGCTAGCTGTATTGACATTGACACCAACTTGGTTAACCACTGTATCGACAACAAAGTCCAGACTCTCAGATAGTTTCTTCTGACTGACATCGTGTTGGTATTGACCGACACCAATTGACTTAGGATCGATTTTGACCAATTCTGCAAGAGGATCTTGCAAACGACGGGCGATAGAAATGGCAGAGCGTTTTTCAACGGTCAAGTCTGGAAACTCCTGACGAGCAAGTTCGCTGGCAGAATAGACAGAAGCACCACTTTCATTAACGATAACATAGCTGACTTCAGGGAAATCTTTCAGAACTTCCGCTACAAAAGCTTCACTTTCACGACTGGCCGTTCCATTTCCAATGGCAAGAATCTCTACACCGTATTGACCAATTAAATCTGCTAAATCTTTCTTGGCTTCTTCGATTTGACGAGCTGATGCTGGTTTAACAGGATAAATAACCTGAGTTGTCAGCATTTTTCCTGTTGCATCCACGACAGCTAGCTTGGCACCTGTACGAAAGGCTGGGTCAAACCCAAGAACCACACGCCCTTTCAGTGGAGCAACCAAGAGGAGATTGCGCAGATTGTCAGAAAAAAGTTGGATAGCTCCCTCTTCAGCTTTCTCAGTTAATTCTGTCCGAATACGACGCTCAATAGCAGGCAAGACCTTTTTCTTAACGGATTGCTGAACAACTTCATCAATATAAGCATTTTTCACCTTGAAACGAGTAGCAAAGAAGGCAAGAATACGGTCCGTCGCATGTTCAAAACCGATCTTCAAGACACCAAGTTTCTCCCCACGATTGAGAGCCAAGGTACGATAGCCTTGCATAGTTCCAACTGTCTCTGAAAAATCATAATAAATCTGAAAAACCTGCTTTTCATCAAGACTTTCATCCTTGGCTTGAGAAGTGAGTTTAGAGTGTCTCAGCACTTCCTGATAAGTCATAGAACGCAAGGTCACATCTTCCGATAAGGCTTCGACCAAAATATCAACTGCACCGGTCAAGGCTTCCTTGCCAGTCGCAAATCCTTCACAGACGAACTTTTCAGCTTCTTTCTCTAAGTCAACTATATTCTGCAAAATCAAGCGAGCAAGAGGAAAGAGTCCAGCTTCACGGGCAATGGTTGCCTTGGTACGACGCTTTTCCTTATAAGGAAGATAGAGTTCTTCAACGTCTGCTAATTTTTCGGCAACTAAGATAGCTTCTTCCAATTCCTTGGTCAACTTACCTTGTTCTTGAATCTTAGCTAAGACAGCTTCCTTACGGTCATTGAGATTTGTCAGACTTTTATCCAAATCAATAATAGCCTTAATCGCCACCTCATCCAGACTACCAGTCATGTCCTTGCGATAACGCGCGATAAAGGGAATAGTCGCCCCTTCAGCTGTCAAACTTAGAACGGTATCAATTTGCTTTAACGTCACTCCCAAATCCTGAGAGATTTTTTCATATTTTTTATCCATAAATCTATTATACCACAAGCTAAACGTTTCAAATTAACTCGTAGAACATTTAAAAAATATGTAGGAAATAGATTTATATGCTACAGCGCAATAACTTGCACTTAAAGAGCATTGCCACCTTTTTTTAACCAAGCCATGATATCAAAAGTATTTAATGGATCAGACATAATAGCCAGTTCTGGAAGATGTTCCTGACCTGGAATAACACATTGACTTTTCAAATTTTTATATGGACGATTGACTAAAATTAATTTATTAGAATAAGGAAGATTATCCATCTTATTTAAAATTTCTTCACTAGCTGAATCTTTATTATCAAATTTAAAATAAAGATTATTCCAATTTATGCGTTTTTTTCTTTTTTCCCACTTAGTTCGTGCTTCTTCAATACTAGAATAATGTAGAAAATGAATATCTATATCTCCTAAGTGCCCCAAAGGATAAACTTCATGAGTCCAGCTCGGTGAAATAAGTTCCTCTTCGAAAACAAGTTCTTGTTCCATATAATAACGAAAATGCTTTGTAAGTTTATAATAATCATCAGGAAGAATAAATAAACCAACAAAAGGTGTTCTATATTGGCTTTACAATAATAACTTCTATATCTTTAAATGTTTGTCTATCAACTATTAATAAAGACTCTAATAAACTATTTTTATCTCCTTGATGTAATAAAATAACACTGATTAAGCAAGTCAATTTTACTACCTCCTATAATTTTCTGATAATGATTTTCTTCTTATTTCAATTATATAATCATTTAGTTTTAAAAAAGCGTTCCAAACATTCAAAAATAGTTGGGACTTCCCTTAATAAATCTGTTCCTTTCTTTTTCAAG
>NZ_VMMR01000048.1:0-266 GCF_013277285.1 Streptococcus sp. 339
AGCGGAAGATTCAATGGCAGCTCCAGCAGGCGGTTCAATGGGTACAGGTTTCTTATTCGGCAACTCTTCATTCTACTACCTCAACAGTAATAGTTCTATGACGAGAGGTTGGAAAAAAGAAAATGGAATGTGGTACTTCTACAATACTGATGGTTCAATGGCCACAGGATGGTTGCTAGACAATGGCTCATGGTACTACCTCAATAGTAATGGTTCAATGGCCACAGGATGGTTGCTAGACAATGGCTCATGGTACTACCTCAATA
>NZ_VMMR01000048.1:319-15840 GCF_013277285.1 Streptococcus sp. 339
CAATGGCCACAGGATGGTTGCTATACAATGGTTCATGGTACTACCTCAATAGTAATGGCTCAATGGCCACAGGATGGTTACTAGACAATGGTTCATGGTACTACCTCAACAGTAATGGCGATATGAAAGTTAGCCAATGGTTCCAAGTTAGTGGGAAATGGTACTATGTAGATGAATCAGGTATGCTTGCAGTCAATACAACAGTAAACGGCTATAGAGTCAATGCTAATGGTGAATTGGTAAACTAAATCTAACTGAATGAATCTTAATATTATTTTTTGATAGGATATTAAGGCTGAAAATAACTCCATAATCTCTAGCCAGATTTATTCTACTGGAGATTATGGAGTATTTTGTAATATAGGAAGAAAGACTAGACGTAGAAAATAGGACAGCTAGAAAATTCTATTCTCTACTTAAAGTTAGATTATAAGGGGGATTTGGAGAAGTCATCAATCCTAGTGATGGGTGAGAAAAGTGAGAACCCAAGATAATCACACACTTTAGCTGAAAAGGGATATTCTATCAATGTAACCAGTCTCTTCTGTCTCTAACTGTGGAATAGAAGAGGGGCAATATCGGATAGAAAAGCTAGCAGAATAGCTCTATTGAAGAGAGGAGGGAAACCGAAAAATTGGGTGCCCCTCCTCTTTTTTGGTATAATAGAAGATAGAAAACGAGGTTAGAAGAGATGATTTTTGATACACATACACACTTGAATGTAGAAGAATTTGCAGGTCGTGAGGCAGAAGAAATTGCCTTGGCTGCTGAGATGGGTGTGACACAGATGAATATTGTTGGTTTTGATGAACCGACGATTGAGCGTGCCTTGGAGTTGGTAGATGAGTATGAGCAGCTCTATGCGACTATTGGTTGGCATCCTACAGAAGCTGGTACTTATACAGAGGAAGTTGAGGCTTACTTGTTGGATAAGTTAAAACATCCCAAGGTTGTGGCTTTAGGTGAAATTGGCTTAGACTACCATTGGATGACAGCGCCCAAAGAGGTGCAGGAGCAGGTTTTTCGCCGTCAGATTCAGCTATCTAAGGACTTGGATTTGCCTTTTGTTGTCCACACCCGTGATGCGCTGGAAGATACCTATGAGATTATCAAGAGTGAGGGCGTTGGTCCTCGAGGTGGCATTATGCATTCTTTCTCAGGGTCTCTTGAATGGGCAGAGAAGTTTGTCGAACTTGGCATGACCATTTCCTTCTCAGGAGTGGTGACTTTCAAGAAAGCAACTGATATCCAAGAAGCAGCTAAAGAGTTACCTTTGGACAAGATTTTGGTGGAAACGGATGCGCCTTACTTAGCACCTGTACCCAAGCGTGGTCGCGAAAATAAAACAGCCTATACTCGCTATGTGGTCGACTTTATTGCTGCCTTGCGTGGGATGACGGCAGAAGAGTTAGCGGCGGCAACGACTGCAAATGCAGAACGCATTTTTGGATTGGACAGCAAGTAATGAAAGAGAAAATTTCCCAAGTCATCGTAGTTGAAGGTCGCGATGATACGGCCAATCTCAAACGTTACTTCGATGTAGAGACCTATGAGACACGAGGTTCTGCCATCAATGAGCAGGATTTAGAACGGATTCAGCGCCTACACCAACGTCATGGAGTCATTGTCTTTACAGACCCAGATTTTAATGGGGAGCGGATTCGTCGCATGATTATGACGACTATTCCAACAGTTCAGCATGCCTTCCTCAAACGAGATGAAGCTGTTCCCAAGTCCAAGACCAAGGGACGTTCTCTGGGAATTGAGCATGCCAGTTATGAAGACCTGAAAACGGCTCTAGCTCAGGTGACAGAACAATTTGAACATGAGAGTCAGTTTGACATCAGTCGTAGCGACTTGATTCGCCTTGGTTTTCTAGCAGGGGCAGATAGCCGTAAGCGCAGAGAATATCTAGGAGAGGCTCTCCGAATCGGCTATTCCAACGGCAAGCAACTCCTCAAACGCCTAGAGTTGTTTGGGGTTACCTTGGCGGAAGTGGAAGAAGCTATGAAATCTTATGAGTAGGAAAGATGTAGCCGTTACAATTTTTTAAGTTTCACAGTATTTTTCGAAGCAAGTAGAAGAGGAGGCGTCTGATGTTAATTGGTCAAAAAATTAAAGAGATTCGGATAGAAAAAGGAATTAGTCGTCTAGATTTTTGTGGAGATGAGCAAGAACTGACAGTTCGTCAACTGTCGCGAATTGAAAGTGGAGCTTCGCAACCGAGTTTGCCCAAGTTAGACTATATTGCTCGCCGGTTAGGAGTTCCAGCTTATAGCCTTATGCCGGATTTTTCAGCTCTTCCTTCTGCTTATTTAGAATTGAAATACCAGATTTTACGTGAACCAATCTATGGTAAAGAAGAGGAATACGATAAGAAAGAAGCGTGTTTGGAAGAGATTTATAAAATATACTTTGATAATCTTCCTAAAGAAGAACAATTAGTATGTGAAGTATTGCAGGCGTGTTTAGATACTTCTAGAACTAGAAGGCCTGAATACGCAGAGTTAATACTTGAGGAACATATGCCTCAGATTATAGAAAAAGAAGCTTATTCAATAAATGATATGTTGTTGATTCGTTTGTTTTTTTATCAAATGCTTATTAGAAAAGATCTTGCCAAATTTGTGAATCAAATCGAAAAGCTAATGCTCTTTCTTTTAGAACAGAAGAAGGTAACTCAATTAGAAAACTTCTTTATAATTAGAGATACTCTTATTTCAGGAATGTGTTGTCTTGAAAAGGTAGGAGTAACTGATTGTTTTAATGATTATCTATCGTGTTTACAAGAAATTATGGATAAAACTCAAGATTATCAAAAGAAACCTCTTGTATTTATGTTTTTGTGGAAGCAAGCATTAAGAGAAGAAAGAGATTTTAGTTTAGCTGAATCATTTTATCAGTCTTCTAAAACATTTGCGCAGCTAATTGGAGATGGATTTCTAGTAAAGAAATTGACAGAGGAATGGCAAGAGGATGTAAAAAAATATTTATAAATATCGTGAAGCAATGACAAAAATGTCCTTGTTCTAGCATTGAAACAGTTCTAAAGTTCGTCTTTAGGACTGTTTTTTTAGATATAAGCTAAAAATAATATGAAAGAATTAGATTTTAAGGACATTGGTGTCCTTGGAGTTTATTGATATAAGTTTTATAATAGATGACATAGAAATAAGGAGGTGTGATATGTTTGGTTTTATCATGTTTTTAACATATTTTAGTTTTGGAGATTGGTGGCACGGATAGAAAGGAGAATGTAATGAGGTGTTGCTTTGAAAAGGTCTATGATCCATGACTTAGTTTTACTTGAATAGAAAATAGACAATATATAATAAATATTTATGATATAATAAAAAATAGAGGAGTATCAATATGAAACAAACAGTTAAAAAATTAGCCCTTGTAGCGAGTCTTGTAGCAACATTAGGTGGAGGAGTAGCAGTAGTATCGGCCGCGGTTAAGTATCCAGGTGGTGGTGTCTGGACGTATGGTTCGGCTAACGGAGGTGCTTACTCAAACTACTATCACCCCTCAAAATACCATAGTTCAACAGTTTCTAGCAGATGGAATAGTTCATCTGATAAGGGATATGCTGATGCAGGAGGAACATCTCGAGCTTGGATTCGTACTGCGTGGGGCGAGCAAGTAAGCTTTTATTATGATTATTAAAAATTATACACGAGAAAGTAAAAACATTTCTGGGTGAGTTGATAACAATGCTTTACTTGGTCATCTCTCTAGCAGGTGACCAAGTAACTTTTTGGAGGAAATGATGAAACGTTTATTTATTTTGATTTCAATGGTATTGGTATCGCTTTATATGGTGATAAATTCCGTTGATCATCGAGAAGAGATTTTATTTGGTAACTATCCCTCTGTTGATGTGATGGGTACTGGGCTAGACCAATCAGTAGCTGATCGAGAAAAACTGACAGAGGCTTTGAGTCACTTGGCGGTAGAGCACAATAGTCTCATCGCTCGTCGGATTGTTGAGCCAAATGAAGCTGGAGAAACACGCTTTACCTATGCCACTTATGGTCAGGGAGAGCTTCCAGAAGGTTTGACCATTTCCTCCAAGGAGAGTGCAGAAACGAGTGATTTATTAGGGTCTTACTTGATTGTATCAGGAAGTTTGGATGGAGTGAGCTTACAGACCGCCCTGCAAGAACTTGGTTATAATGGTGTTGTCTCGAATAGAACGGAGGCATTTTCGATGGTCGTCCTCTTGGCTGCTACCCCAATGGGGCTACTGAGTCTAGCTATTTTTCTGCTGACTTTTATGAGTCTGACCCTGATTTATCGGATCAAGTCCCTTCGTCAAGCAGGGATTCGCTTAATAGCTGGTGAGAGCTTGTTTGGGGTTGCTCTCAGACCGGTGTTAGAAGATGTGAGACAACTTATTTTCTCGGTACTGGTATCCAGTCTTTTGGGCTTGGGGATTCTCTGGTATCAAGGTGCCTTGTTTATGGCAACGGTGCAACTGGTCATCATTGCTCTTCTACTTTATGGATTGACCTTGGCAGGGATTTCTACCTTACTAAGTGTCGTGTATCTACTTGGTTTACAAGAAAATAGTCTGGTGGATCTATTGAAAGGGAAACTCCCTCTCAAACGTATGATGACATTGATGATGGTGGGGCAACTCTTAGCCGTACTGGTGGTCGGATCGAGTGCGACTGCTCTCCTACCCCACTACCGTGAAATGCAGGAAATGGAGAGAGCTAGCGATAAATGGAGTCAGTCCTCAGATCGTTACCGTCTATCCTTTGGTTGGTCTAGTGCATTTGCCGATGAAGAAGGAATGCGTAAGGATAATCGTGAGTGGCAGACATTTACTGAAGAACGGTTAGCCAATACAGACTCTTTTTATATCATGAGCAATGTTGACAATTTCTCAGATGGAGCAGAAGTGGACCTAGATGGCAATCGTCTCAGTGACTACACACCGTCAGGGAATGTTATCTATGTCTCACCGCGCTATCTGATAGAAGAAAAGATTACCGTTTCTTCAGAGTTTATGGACAAGATGCAAAACTTGTCTGAGGGAGAGTTTGGGCTGATCTTGCCTGAGAGCTTGCGAGAGCAGTCTGCCTACTATCAAGGATTATTTACAGATTACCTGCAAAGATTTTCATCTGAAAGTGTAGAAGTGACGAGTCAGAAACACTACCTCCCACAGCTAAGGCTAGATTTTACAGAAACAGGACAGGAACGCTTCCTCTATAACGATGGGTACAAGACGACACGTCAGTACCTAAAAGATCCGATTATTGTAGTTCTAACGCCGCAAGCGACTGGAACAAGACCTGTTGCAGGGATGTTGTGGGGAACTACGGCTAATAGTGCCTTGAAACTAGATCGATATGGAGACAGCATCACAGCTCTAAAAGAGCAAGGTCTGTATCACAAGGTCTCTTACTTGGTAAAAAGCCAGCTATTTTTTGCCAAGGTACTAAATGACAAACGGGTGGAGTTTTACTCTCTCCTTATTGGGACGATTTTGACCCTGTCTACGGCTATCTTGTTATTTGATTCCATGAATCTTCTCTATTTTGAGCAGTTCAGACGGGAGCTTATGATTAAACGTCTTTCTGGTATGACAATTTATGAACTTCATGGCAAGTACTTGCTGGCGCAAGGAGGAGTTCTCTTGCTTGGCCTGGTTCTATCTAGTATTTTGACAGGAGATGGTTTGATCAGCGCTCTAGTTGTAGCTTTGTTTACGCTTAACTCCCTCTTGATTTTAGTAAGGCAGGACAAAAAAGAAGAAGCTGGTAGCATGGCAGTATTGAAAGGAAAATAAGATGATTGATATTCAAGGATTGGAAAAGAAGTTTAATGACCGCGCGATTTTCTCTGGTTTAAATCTCAAGCTGGAGAAGGGCAAGGTCTATGCCTTAATCGGAAAGAGTGGAAGCGGAAAGACGACGCTGCTGAACATCTTAGGAAAGTTAGAAAAGATAGATGGTGGAAGGGTTCTCTATCAGGGGAAAGATTTAAAAACCATTCCCACTCGTGAGTATTTTCGAGACCAGATGGGCTATCTCTTTCAAAATTTTGGCCTCTTAGAAAACCAATCAATCAAAGAGAATTTGGATTTGGGCTTTGTCGGTCAGAAAATCTCAAAAGTAGAACGTTTGGAAAGGCAAGTGGAGGCTTTAGAAAAAGTTAATCTAGGGTATTTGGATTTAGAACAAAAAATTTATACTTTATCTGGGGGAGAGGCTCAACGAGTTGCCCTTGCGAAGACTATTTTGAAAAATCCACCCTTGATTTTGGCAGATGAACCAACAGCAGCTCTTGATCCTGAAAATTCAGAGGAGGTTATGAATCTCTTGGTGGGCTTGAAAGATGAAAATCGAATGATCATCATTGCGACCCATAATCCCCTAGTCTGGAATAAGGCCGATGAAATCATTGATATGAGGGAACTTGCTCATGTGTGAAAAAATCCGTATTCGCAGGGTATCTGATTATCCTAGTGCCAGAGGTGGTTTAGAAGATATTCTCATCATGGAAAATATGACCAATCATCTCCTTTTGGTTCAAATCCGAGTGAATGGCTATTTGCTTGATTTTGCTAGTATTGAAGGGCAAAGGCAAAAGCATTATCGTTTGAAAAATTTACCTCAAATGGTTGAATTGACAGTGGACGATGTGGAGGAGGATGTAGATTTGACCCTACCTGAAAATCGAAGTTATCAAGAAGCTGATTTTTTCGAACGGATGTTTCGAGAGAAGCGCTAAGTCCCCCTTTAAAGATTTCCAAGACTATCTTTCTTCATGAGGAAAGATAGTTTTTTGGTATGATTTTCACCCCCAAAATACAAGGGGAATGTGTTACAATAGTAGTAACAGATAATAGAAAAGAGAATAGATGAGAATTGCAGATTATAGCGTGACCAAGGCAGTGCTGGAGCGTCACGGTTTTACCTTTAAAAAGTCCTTTGGGCAAAATTTCCTGACGGATACCAATATCCTACAAAAAATCGTGGATACGGCTGAGATTGATGACCAAGTTAATGTCATTGAAATTGGCCCAGGTATTGGTGCCTTGACGGAGTTTTTGGCTGAGCGTGCAGCAGAGGTCATGGCTTTTGAAATCGACCACCGTTTGGTACCGATTTTGGCAGATACCTTGCGTGATTTTGATAATGTGACCGTAGTCAACGAGGATATTCTCAAGGTAGACTTGGCGCAACATATCCAGAATTTCAAAAATCCTGACCTGCCAATCAAGGTAGTGGCTAATTTGCCTTACTACATCACAACGCCTATTCTCATTCACTTGATTGAGAGTGGCATTCCTTTTAGTGAGTTTGTCGTCATGATGCAAAAAGAAGTGGCGGATCGTATCTCAGCCCAACCGAATACCAAGGCTTATGGTAGCTTGTCGATTGCGGTTCAGTACTACATGACAGCCAAGGTTGCCTTTATCGTACCTCGTACGGTCTTTGTGCCAGCGCCAAACGTGGACTCAGCCATCTTGAAAATGGTGCGTCGTCCAGAGCCAGCTGTAGCAGTAGAAGACGAGAACTTCTTCTTTAAGGTTTCCAAGGCAAGTTTCACTCATCGTCGCAAGACCTTATGGAATAACTTGACAGGTTACTTTGGCAAGACTGAGGAAGTCAAGGACAAGCTGACCAAGGCCTTGGACCAAGCAGGCTTGTCACCAAGTGTACGTGGGGAAGCTCTCAGCTTGGAAGAGTTTGCCAGTCTAGCAGACGCACTTAAAGGGCAAGGACTCTAAGATGCAGGGACAAATCATTAAAGCCTTGGCTGGGTTCTATTATGTAGAGAGTGATGGCCAGGTCTATCAAACACGCGCGCGTGGAAATTTTCGTAAAAAAGGGCATACCCCTTACGTTGGGGACTGGGTCGATTTCTCTGCCGAGGAAAATTCAGAAGGCTATATCCTCAAAATTCACGAACGGAAAAACAGTCTGATCCGTCCGCCCATTGTCAATATTGACCAAGCTGTAGTAATCATGTCCGTCAAGGAACCTGATTTTAACAGCAATTTGCTGGATCGTTTCTTGGTTCTTTTGGAGCACAAGGGTATTCATCCCATCGTCTATATTTCCAAAATGGATTTGTTGGAAGATAGAGGAGAACTGGATTTTTACCAACAGACTTATGGTGACATCGGCTATGACTTTGTGACCAGTAAAGAGGAACTCCTGCCTTTGTTAACAGGCAAGGTTACGGTCTTTATGGGGCAGACAGGTGTTGGAAAGTCAACTCTTCTCAATAAAATCGCACCGGACCTCAACCTTGAAACAGGAGAAATCTCAGACAGTCTGGGGCGCGGTCGCCATACCACTCGAACTGTTAGTTTTTACAACCTCAATGGGGGTAAAATCGCAGATACACCAGGCTTTTCATCCTTGGACTATGAAGTATCAAGGGCGGAAGACCTTAATCAGGCCTTTCCAGAGATTGCTAGTGTTAGTCGAGACTGCAAGTTCCGTACTTGTACCCATACCCATGAGCCGTCCTGTGCTGTCAAACCAGCAGTTGAAGAAGGTACCATTGCGCCCTTCCGTTTTGATAACTACCTGCAATTCCTCAGTGAGATTGAAAATCGTAGAGAAACCTACAAAAAAGTCAGCAAAAAAATTCCAAAATAAGGAGAAACCTATGTCTCAATACAAGATTGCTCCGTCAATTCTGGCAGCAGATTATGCCAACTTTGAACGTGAAATCAAGCGCCTAGAAGCAACTGGGGCAGAGTATGCCCATATCGATATCATGGATGGTCATTTTGTGCCACAAATCAGTTTTGGTGCAGGTGTGGTCGAGAGCCTTCGTCCTCATAGTAAGATGGTCTTTGACTGCCACTTGATGATAGCTAATCCTGAACATCATCTGGAAGACTTTGCGCGTGCAGGTGCGGATATCATCAGCATCCATGTGGAAGCAACGCCTCATATTCATGGTGCCCTCCAAAAAATTCGCTTACTAGGTGTCAAACCTTCGGTTGTCATTAATCCTGGTACGCCTGTCGAGGCCATTAAGCACGTCCTTCACCTAGTTGACCAAGTCTTAGTCATGACAGTTAACCCAGGCTTTGGTGGGCAAGCCTTTCTACCAGAGACCATGGATAAGGTCCGTGAGTTGGTTGCTCTTCGTCAGGAAAAAGGTTTGAAATTTGAGATTGAAGTGGATGGTGGGATTGATGATAAAACGATTGCTCAAGCCAAAGAAGCTGGTGCGACCGTTTTTGTAGCAGGTTCCTATGTCTTTAAGGGAGATGTCAATGAGCGAGTACAAACTCTCAGAAAACAACTGGACTAGGGTTGCCGTTTTTGCAGGCGGAGACCGTGGTCATTATCGGACGGACTTTGATGGTTTTGTTGGTGTGGATCGGGGCTCGCTATGGGTCTTGGAAGAAGACTTGCCTCTTGCTCTAGCGGTTGGGGATTTTGATTCTGTGACCGAAGAAGAGCGACAGGTGATTCAAAAACGTGCCCAGCATTTTGTTCAAGCCCGACCAGAAAAAGATGATACTGATTTGGAATTGGCTCTCTTGACTATCTTTGAGCAAAATCCTCAGGCTCAGGTCACTATTTTCGGTGCTTTGGGTGGTCGTATTGACCATATGCTGGCTAATGTCTTTCTGCCTAGTAATCCCAAGTTGGCGCCCTATATGCGCCAGATAGCGATTGAAGATGGACAAAACTTGATTTCCTATTGTCCAGAAGGAACCAGTCAGCTAGAACCTCGTTCAGACTATGACTACCTAGCCTTTATGCCAGTTCGGGATAGCCAGCTGACTATTATTGGTGCCAAGTATGAGTTGACAGAGGAAAATTTTTTCTTTAAAAAAGTGTACGCTTCTAACGAATATATAGATAGGGAAGTTTCGGTGACTTGTCCAGATGGCTATGTGGTCGTGCTGCATAGTAAGGACAGGAGGTAGGATGGAAAGTTTACTTGTTCTATTATTGATTGCCAACCTAGCTGGCCTCTTTCTGATTTGGCAAAGACAAGATAAGCAGGAAAAACATCTCAGCAAGAGCTTGGAGGATCAGGCAGATCACTTGTCAGACCAGTTGGATTACCGTTTTGAACAAGCCAGACAAGCCAGGCAGTTAGATCAAAAAGACTTGGAAGTAGCTGTCAGCGACCGTTTGCAAGAAGTGCGAATCGAATTGCACCAAGGTCTGACGCAAGTCCGTCAAGAAATGACAGATAATCTCCTCCAAACCAGAGATAAGACCGACCAACGTCTCCAAGCCTTGCAGGAATCAAACGAGCAACGTTTGGAACAAATGCGCCAGACAGTCGAGGAAAAACTAGAAAAGACCTTGCAAACACGCTTGCAGGCTTCCTTTGAGACAGTTTCCAAGCAACTGGAGTCGGTCAATCGTGGCCTGGGGGAAATGCAGACAGTTGCCCGCGATGTCGGCGCCCTCAACAAGGTTCTCTCCGGAACCAAGACACGAGGGATTCTGGGAGAATTGCAACTGGGGCAAATCATTGAAGACATTATGACATCTGCCCAGTACGAACGAGAATACGCAACAGTTGAAAACTCCAGTGAACGAGTGGAGTATGCCATCAAGTTACCCGGACAAGGCGACCAAGAATATGTCTACTTACCGATTGACTCTAAGTTTCCACTGGCAGATTATTATCGCTTAGAAGAAGCCTATGAAGCAGGTGACAAGGACGAAATCGAACGCTGTCGTAAGTCGCTCCTAGCCAGCGTCAAACGCTTTGCAAAGGATATCAAGAGCAAGTACATAGCACCACCTCGGACGACCAATTTTGGAGTCTTGTTTGTTCCGACAGAAGGTCTCTACTCAGAAATCGTCCGCAATCCTATCTTCTTTGATGATTTGAGACGGGAAGAACAGATTATTGTTGCAGGTCCAAGTACCCTATCAGCCCTTCTTAACTCCCTATCAGTTGGATTCAAAACTCTCAATATCCAAAAGAGTGCCGACCATATCAGTAAGACTCTTGCCAGCGTCAAGACCGAGTTTGGCAAGTTTGGTGGTATTCTGGTAAAGGCACAAAAACATCTCCAACATGCCTCTGGCAATATTGATGAATTATTAAACCGTCGTACCACAGCTATCGAGCGGACGCTCCGTCACATTGAGTTGTCAGAAGGTGAGCCTGCGCTTGATCTACTCCATTTCCAAGAAAATGAGGAAGAATATGAAGATTAGTCACATGAAAAAAGATGAGCTGTTTGAAGGTTTTTACTTAATCAAATCAGCTGACCTGAGGCAAACTCGAGCTGGGAAAAACTACCTAGCCTTTACCTTCCAAGATGATAGTGGCGAGATTGAGGGGAAGCTCTGGGATGCCCAACCTCATAACATTGAGGCCTTTACCGCAGGTAGGGTTGTCTACATGAAAGGGCGCCGAGAAGTTTATAACAACACTCCACAGGTCAATCAAATCACTCTCCGCCTGCCGCAAGCTGGTGAACCCAATGACCCAGCTGATTTCAAGGTCAAGCCACCGGTTGATATCAAGGAAATTCGTGACTACATGTCGCAAATGATTTTCAAAATTGAAAATCCTGTCTGGCAACGGATTGTCCGAAATCTCTACACCAAGTATGATAAGGAATTCTACTCCTATCCAGCAGCCAAGACCAACCACCATGCCTTTGAAACAGGCTTGGCCTATCATACGGCGACCATGGTGCGCTTGGCAGATGCCATTAGCAATATTTATCCTCGGCTCAATAAGAGCCTGCTCTATGCTGGGATTATGTTACATGACTTGGCTAAAGTTATCGAGTTGACGGGACCAGATCAGACTGAGTACACGGTCAGAGGCAATCTTCTTGGGCATATTGCTCTCATTGATAGCGAAATTACTAAGACGGTTATGGAGCTAGGTATTGATGATACCAAGGAAGAAGTCGTTCTGCTTCGTCACGTCATCCTTAGTCACCACGGCTTACTTGAGTATGGAAGTCCAGTCCGTCCACGCATTATGGAAGCAGAGATTATCCATATGATTGACAATCTGGATGCCAGCATGATGATGATGTCAACAGCTCTGGCTTTGGTGGATAAAGGAGAGATGACCAATAAAATCTTCGCTATGGATAATCGTTCCTTCTATAAACCAGATTTAGATTAACAATTTAAGAAAAATGAGCATTTTTTAGGATAAGAATGTTCGTTTTTTCTGTGAATATGGTATAATAAGTAAAAGACAAAAATGAATACTCTTCGAAAATCTCTTCAAACTAGGGTAGTATCGCCTTGTCGTATGTATATATGTAGTTATATTACAGACCTTGTCAGTTCTATCGACGATCTCAAAACAGTGTTTTGAACCACCAGCGACCAGCTTTCTAGTTTGCTTTTTGATTTTTTGAATAAAAATGGAATAGGAAATAGAAATGAAATTAAGAAGAAGTGATCGGATGGTTGTCATTTCCAACTATTTGATTAATCATCCTTATAAACTAACTAGTCTCAATACTTTTGCTGAAAAGTATGAATCTGCTAAATCATCCATCTCAGAAGATATCGTCATTATCAAACGCGCCTTTGAGGAAATCGAAATCGGTCACATCCAGACTGTGACTGGGGCTGGCGGAGGTGTTATCTTTACACCATCCATCTCAAACCATGATGCTAAGGAAATGGTTGAAGACTTGCGTGCCAAGTTGTCAGAAAGTGACCGTATCTTGCCAGGTGGCTACATCTACCTGTCTGATTTACTTAGCACACCAGCCATCTTGAAAAATATTGGTCGCATTATTGCCAAGAGCTTTATGGATCAAAAAATTGACGCGGTTATGACAGTAGCAACCAAGGGTGTGCCACTTGCAAATGCAGTTGCCAATGTCCTCAATGTCCCTTTTGTCATTGTGCGCCGTGACCTGAAAATTACCGAAGGTTCAACGGTTAGCGTCAACTATGTATCCGGTTCAAGTGGTGACCGTATCGAGAAAATGTTCCTTTCAAAACGGAGTCTCAAGGCAGGTAGCCGTGTCTTGATTGTGGATGACTTCTTGAAAGGCGGCGGAACTGTCAATGGGATGATTAGTCTCTTGCGCGAATTCGACTCAGAATTGGCAGGTGTAGCGGTCTTTGCGGACAATGCCCAAGAAGAACGTGAAAAGCAGTTTGAATACAAGTCACTCTTGAAGGTAACCAATATTGATGTCAAGAACCAAGCCATCGATGTTGAGATTGGTAATATTTTTGACACAGAAGAATAAAGGATAAAGGTTGGAACGGTTGTCCCAGCCTTTCTTTGCAAATAGAATAGAAGGAAACTTATGAAAACACCATTTATTAATAAAGAAGACTTAGAAGCGATTGTAGCCGAGTTCCCAACTCCCTTTCACTTATATGATGAGAAGGGAATTCGTGAGAAGGCAAGAGCCGTCAACCAAGCCTTTTCGTGGAACAAGGGCTTTAAGGAATATTTTGCAGTTAAGGCTACTCCAACCCCAGCTATTTTGAAAATTATCCAAGAGGAAGGCTGTGGTGTGGACTGCTCTAGTTACGTAGAGCTTTTGATGAGCCATAAACTGGATTTCCCTGGTTCTGAGATTATGTTCTCTTCAAACAATACGCCAGATAAGGAATATGCCTATGCGCGTGAATTGGGTGCGATCATTAACTTGGATGCCTTTGAAGATATTGAACATTTGGAGCGAGCAGCAGGCATTCCAGAAATCATCTCATGTCGTTATAATCCTGGAGGCGTTTTTGAACTGGGGACAGACATTATGGATAATCCTGGGGAGGCTAAGTTTGGTATGACCAAGGACCAACTCTTTGAATCCTTTGCCATCTTGAAGGAAAAAGGAGCCAAGACTTTTGGGATTCACTCCTTTCTAGCATCCAATACTGTCACCCATCTCTATTATCCAGAGTTGGCGCGTCAGCTTTTTGAATTGGCTGTTGAAATCAAGGAAAAGCTGGGTATTTCACTAGACTTTATCAATCTTTCCGGGGGTATTGGAGTCAACTATCGTCCTGAGCAGGAGCCAAATGATATCGCCTTGATTGGTGAGGGAGTTCGTAAGGTGTATGAAGAGGTTCTTACGCCAGCAGGTCTTGGTCAGGTCAAGATTTTCACCGAATTGGGTCGTTTTATGCTGGCACCTCACGGTGCTTTAGTCACAAGAGTCACTCATAAGAAGAAAACCTACCGTACCTATCTAGGTGTGGATGCATCAGCAGTCAACCTCATGCGTCCAGCTATGTACGGAGCCTATCACCATATTAGCAACATGACCCATCCAGATGGACCAGCTGAAGCGGTAGATGTGGTTGGCTCACTCTGTGAAAACAATGATAAATTTGCAGTCAATCGCGAACTGCCTCATACAGAAATCGGTGATTTGCTGGTCATTCATGATACAGGTGCCCACGGTTTTTCAATGGGCTACCAGTACAATGCCAAACTTCGTTCTGCGGAAATCCTTTATACTGAAGAAGGCAAAGCCCGTCAAATCCGCCGTGCAGAGCGCCCTGAAGACTATTTTGCAACCTTGTATGGTTTTGATTTTGAAGAATAATCTGAGAATAGATTGAAAATGAAATTGAAAAACAGATTGCTTTCTAAAAAATAGGTAAAAATCTTGTTTTTCCTTCAAGTCGTGATATAATAAAACTATAAAACGTTTTCAAGGAAGGTGACGATATGTCTGAAGAAACAATTGATTATGGACAAGTGACAGGAATGGTGCATTCGACAGAAAGTTTTGGGGCGGTAGATGGCCCTGGTATTCGCTTTATTGTCTTTTTACAGGGCTGTCACATGCGTTGCCAGTATTGCCATAACCCAGATACTTGGGCTATGGAGTCCAATAAATCACGTGAACGGACGGTAGATGATGTCTTGACAGAAGCCTTGCGCTACCGTGGTTTCTGGGGAAATAAGGGCGGGATTACAGTCAGCGGAGGAGAAGCCCTCTTGCAGATTGATTTCCTGATTGCCCTTTTCACCAAGGCTAAGGAACAAGGAATCCACTGTACCTTGGACACCTGTGCCCTTCCTTTCCGTAATAAACCACGTTACCTTGAAAAGTTTGACAAACTCATGGCTGTCACTGACTTGGTTCTCTTAGATATCAAGGAAATCAACGAAGAACAGCACAAGATTGTTACTAGCCAAACCAATAAAAATATCTTGGCCTGTGCCCAGTATCTATCAGATATTGGAAAACCTGTCTGGATTCGCCACGTGCTAGTTCCAGGATTGACAGACAGAGACGATGACTTGATTGAACTTGGTAAGTTCGTCAAGACTCTTAAAAATGTGGATAAGTTTGAAATTCTGCCTTATCACACCATGGGTGAGTTTAAATGGCGTGAATTGGGAATTCCCTATTCCCTCGAAGGGGTTAAACCACCAACAGCAGACCGCGTTAAGAACGCTAAACAACTCATGGATACCGAAAGTTACCAAGACTATACGAAACGTGTACATGGATAGAAAAGAAGCCTGATGGAAACATCGGGCTTTTAAGTTTACACAAATATATATAATTAAATAAAACAAAATTTTATACTCTTCGAAAA
>NZ_VMMR01000048.1:15864-40590 GCF_013277285.1 Streptococcus sp. 339
TTTTCATTGAGTATTAAATCTTTTGACTCTTGAAATCCTGAAAAAAATCCGAAAATGAATGTGTAAGATATAGTTACTTTTAGAAATATTAAATAGAATAGGAGAACATGATGGAACAAAGTATTACCATTAAAAATTTATGTAAGTCATATGGTCAAACTCAAATTTTAAAAGATATTTCTTTTGAAGCAAAAGCAGGTAGAGTGACTGCTTTCCTAGGTCCAAATGGAGCTGGTAAAAGTTCAACCTTACGTATTTTATTAGGATTAGACAAAGCAACATCTGGTCTTACCAAAATTGGAGATCAAACTTATAAGGAATTAAAATTTCCTCTAAAGACTGTAGGAGCTTCATTTGACAGTGTAGGAGCTCCTGATGATCGGACTGTTTATCAACATTTGAAAATTGTTGCTGCTAGTAATGGGATATCCAGTCAGCGAATTGAACAAGTCTTGGATATGGTGGATATTAGCCATAAGAAAAAATCTAAAATTGGAAAATTATCATTAGGAGAAGGACAACGCTTGGGAATTGCAACAGCTCTACTAGGAAATCCTCAATATCTGATATTGGATGAACCGACTAATGGGTTGGATCCAAGAGGAATTCGGTGGTTTAGAGAGTTTATAAAAAACCAAGCTCAAGAAGGGAAGACAGTCTTGCTATCATCTCATATATTATCGGAAGTGGAAGCAGTAACAGATGATGTAGTTATCATAAATAAAGGCAAAGTTCTTATAAAAGGCACTTTACAAGAAGTGATGAAAAATCTTTCTTCACTAGAAGAAGTCTTCTTTAGTTTAACAGAGGGAGGAAAGTGACATGGGACTTATTTACTCTCTTCATTCTGAAATCTTTAAATTGCTTTATAAGAGAGCTACTCATGTTGTACTATTCTTAATACTGGTATTTCAAACGTTTTTAGCAAATATTGGTGCTTCTCAAATTGTTTCAGTTGGTATTCATGCTACACCAGAGACAAATCCAGAATTAGCAGAAGCTATACCTCCTATTGAATTTTTAGGTTTTGATGTCACTTTATTTGGTGTTTTTATTATGATTATCCTAGGCTCAATTTACGGAGCCGAGGAGTATAAATGCTCTGCTATTCGTACAAGTCTCCTCTCTATTACAAATCGAAGTACTTTCCTAGTTTCAAAAACATTAGTTTGGCTTGTATTTTCTTTTATCATTTCCTTTCTATCAATATTCCTTACGATTAACATGACACATTATGTTTTAGGACAAGATGGCTTATTGCTTTTTTCACTAAATGGAACAGTTTGGTTCTATATATTTTTAGCCAGTATAGCTTGGACTTTGTTGGGACTGCTAGCCTATATTATGGCTTTGACATTTAAAACAGCCATTGTTCCTCTATTATTTTTGCTTCCTCAAGTCTACAATCTAGGAACATTCTTAGCAAACTATATATCAGCTGCAAAATTTCTTCCAGTTGCACTGGGGCAAGGATTGATTGCTACATCTCCTCAAATTTTAGAGCATAATAGTTTACAAAATATTTTATTTTTACTTTGTTGGAACTTCTCATTCTTGTCTTTAGCAATTTACCGCTTACTTAAGTCAGATATTGGAGGAGGTGAATAAGTTGAAAGAGCAACTTAAAAGTGAATATCTCAAGTTTATGATGAATCCTTGGCACTGGTTGATTATAGGTGCTCTATTACTGTGTGTTCCGGCGATGGTTATTTTTTTAAATAGTAAGCCAGACCAGTTGACCCTACAGTTTGTTTTGGAACAGCTACTGCAAAGTCTCTATTTAGGACAGGCAGGTTTCGTTAGTCTAGCGGTTCTATTTATAGGTCAAGAATTTACAGGTTCTAGCCTTCGTACCAGTTTTCTTACATGTCCAAATCGTTTGAAATTTATAATCTGTAAACTAGCTATTGTATTATGTATGGAAATTGTATTATTGGTTGCTGTAATATCATTATGCATACTAATCGCGCAAGGATACTACAATATCAATCTTTTGAGTAATATTAAACATGTTCTAACAATTCTATTTCCAGCATGTATTTCTATTCTAACCTTCGCTCTTTTAAGTGGTATTTTTGTATTTATTTCCCAGTCTTTTATCTTAATTTTGGGAATCAGTTTATCCCTTTTATTGGGGTTGGGACAAATGTTATTACAATTCAGTTCTTTTTTTAGAAATTTACCATTACTAGCTAGTATGAATTGTTTTTATACCTATCCATTGTCTCTTTATTATCCAGTGTGGCAAGGCTTGGGGATACAAATAGTTTGGTTATTAATTGTTTTTGTATTTGCTACACTGATACTTATAGGAAGAAATGTAGGCTAAGGACAGGGGATATCCTGTCTTTTTCTCGGTTAGTGCTATAATATAGTTAGGAGGGTGAGTTATGGCTTATAAAATTTTGGTTGTAGATGATGATCTTGCTATTCTTCGCCTAATAAAAAAAGTACTAGAATATGAAAAATATGAAGTAGTCATACGAAACAAGATAGAAGAGATTGATCTTTGTGATTTTACAGGATTTGACTTGATTTTATTAGATATTATGATGCCTGTTAGTGGTTTAGAAATCTGTCAGATGATTCGCGAGCAGATAACTGTTCCTATCTGTTTTATAACTGCTAAGGATATGGATGAAGATTTAGTAGCTGGAATCAATGCAGGTGCTGATGATTATATTATGAAGCCCTTTAGTATGCAAGAATTGTTAGCACGTGTTAAAATGCACTTGCGTCGTGAAGAACGGACTAAAGGAAATGTTCATCAAATAAAGATTGGGAAGCTTATACTATATACGGATAGTAAGGAACTATTTGTAAACGATGATAAGATTGCTCTGACAAGGAGGGAATTTGACATAGTGTATCTTTTGGCAAGCAACCCAAGTAAAATATATTCTATTGAGGAAATTTATAATTATCTATATCCACAAAGCTCAGAATCACTTTTACGTTCGGTTTCAGAGTACATTTATCAAATTCGTCAAAAGCTGAAACCTTATCAATTAAATCCGATTAAAACCTTGTACGGTGGAGGATATCAATGGGTAGAATCAAAAGTTTTAGACAATTAATTCGAGAAACCTGTTGGAGAATTATTTGGCAGTTTAGTCTTGGCTTACTAATGGCCTATCTTATTCCTTTAGCTTCAGTATCTATACAAATAAATGAAGACGGGAAACCTCTAAAAAATAGTGGTGTTCTATCAATTTTTTTTAATGTGTCATCATGGATATATATTTGTGTTGTATTGATTGTTCTAATAAGTTATCACATTGGAAAATTATTGAAAAAACTGAGTTATGAAATGACTTTGATTTATGAAAATAGTATGTGGTTGGAGAGGGAATATACAGAAAGTTTAACGGTTAAAGAATTTCGCGAGACAGGAAATAGGATTATTGTGATGCAAGATAGAATTCGACAATTAATAGTTGATGAGAAACAGCAGAAAGAAGATTTGATGTTTCAGGTTTCAGCAGCTTCTCATGATTTAAAAACTCCCTTAACCATTATTAGGGGAAATGTGGAATTTTTGCAGGCGATAACTGAAAACGACCAATCTCAAGAATGCTTAGCAGATATAGAAAGAGCTAGTAAACAGTTACTAGATTACTTCAATCAATTGATTCACTATTCTAAAACCTATTATGATGATGAGACAGGTTGGACGGAGTATTCCTCTTCAGATTTTATTAATGAATTAGAGAAAGAAGTCTCTTTTTTGATAAAAAATCAGATGAAGTTTTCTTTTGAACAGAATGTGAACGGAACTGAAAACTATTATATAAATCCATCTCTTCTGATTCGTGCCATACAAAATATTTTAACAAATGCTTTGGAATACGCCGATAAACAGAATCCTAAAATTAAAATTAGAGTAGAGCAAGAGGGGAAGGAATTGAAAATAGGTATATGGAATAATGGCTCTGAATTTCCAGATGAAGTTTTAAATCATTTTGGGAAGCTCTTTTATCGTATGGATAAAGCTAGATCGGTTAAAGAGCAACATTATGGTATTGGACTTAGTTTTGTATGTAGAGTTGCAAAACTACACAAAGGCCGAGTTGAGCTTAGAAATAGAGACGATGGAGCAGAAGTTTTAATAACTGTGAATTGTATTAAATCATAGCGAGTTACTTGTTAATTTATGATTGAATAGTTTTTATATGTGAGCTTTTAAACTATTTAACTTTTTCGACTAGTATAAGATGTAACGGTAGATAATAAAAACGAATGATGATATCTAGTTGATGAAAACTATTTATCATTCATTTGTTTTTTTAATTATTGGATAATAGACGTAGCTTTATCTCGAACGTTGTTTTCCAGCGTTGCGATTTTTGTGTTTTTTCTTGCTTGTGATAGCAGTTGGTTGTTCAGGAGTAACGTCTTTTCGTCCACTTGGTGTAGAGAAAGCACTTGCTTTTGGTGGGTTCTTGGCTAGTTCTTCACGGACTTTTTTGCGAAGTTTTGGACGAACGATATAGTTGACGATAAACTGTTGGAGAATCATCATGAAACCACCGACAACCCAATAAAGTGTGACACTAGCTGGTGAGATGAGGGAGAAGCCGGCAATCATGACTGGGCTCACGTAAGCCATTTTTTTGATTTGATCTCTTTGCGTTTCATCTTCTACTCCGTGAAGTGAAAGGAGTGATTGAAGATAGTAAAGGACACCAGCGCAGGCAGCCAAAATCATACTTGGAGAGCCTAGAGGGATGCCTAGGTAGCTTGCTTGAGCAACACCTTCAGTATGTTGGGCAGTAAAGTAGATGGCAGAGAAGAAAGGCATTTGAAGGAGGAGAGGGAAACATCCTACACCACCAAACATACTGATGCCATGCTCTTTTTGAGCAGCAAAGAGAGCTTGTTGGGCTTCGAGTTTTTCTTCTTGAGTAGTTGCTTCCTTGAGACGCGTTTGGTGTGGCTCAAGGACGTGCTTGAGGGCGTTCATCTTTTCAGAGTGAAGCGTTGCCTTCCATGATTGGTAGATACCAAGTGGCAAGATAATCAAGCGCACGATAATGGTTACGATAATGATAGCGACACCAAAGCCTAGACCTTTATCATTGGCGAAGTACTTGATAGCTTCAGCCATAGGCGCTCCGAAAGTATTCCAAATGACTCCTGTTGGCTGGCCTGTGGTTTTATCGACATTGACACAGCCAGTCAAGACAAGCAACATAGCCACTCCCATAGCTGAGAGTGCAAAACGTTTAATAGATTTCACTGTTTTTATTCCTTCTTTAAAAATTATACCTTTCTATTCTACTGTTTTTTTACAAAATATACAATAGTTCTGGAGACCTAATTTGCGATTTTAAAGTCAGAGTAGGGAGGAAAGTTGCTCAGTTTGACATCTAAGTAGCTGACTTTTGAAAAAGGTGTTGGTCCTTTGCGGATTTCTTGGATAAATTTTGCCATGATAGCAGATGAGTCTGCTTGGGCTAAGATTTCCACTGTGCCATCGTCGTTATTCCATACTCGGCCTGTGATGCCACCAATTTCAAGTGCCAGGCTGTAAACACCCCAACGAAAGCCGACTCCCTGCACCCTACCTTGGGCAATCATTCTAACCTTTTGCATACCAAACCCCTTTGATTGTGTTATAATATTTCTATGACTATTATAACCTCAAAAGCCAATTCTGTGGTAAAAAATGCCAAGAAATTACACCAAAAAAAATACCGCAAGTCTGCTTATTTGATTGAAGGCTGGCACTTGTTTGAAGAAGCTGTTCAAGCTGGAGTAACGATTGAGAAAATCTTTGCCTTAGAAAATTACCGAGATCAGTTAGCCTCATTTCCGCAAACTGTCTGGGTGTCAGAGGATATTTTGCTAGATTTGGCGGATTCTCAAACTCCACAGGGCATTGTTGCGGTGGTTCAAAAAGAAGAAGTAGGACAAGTTGATTTGAGTCAGGGCAAGTTCTTATTTTTGGAAGATGTGCAAGATCCTGGTAATGTGGGAACTATCATTCGGACTGCGGATGCAGCAGGTTTTACTGGAGTGATTGTTTCAGATAAGTCGGCAGACATCTACAGTCTCAAGACCCTACGTTCCATGCAAGGCAGTCATTTTCATCTGCCTATTTACCGAACGTCTAGTCAAAGTCTTCTCGAGGAAGCTAAAAAGATAGCTATCCCAGTGCTAGCCACAACTCTATCTAAAGATTCTGTTGATTACAGAGAACTGCCTCCTAAAGAAAATTTTGTACTAGTTATGGGAAATGAGGGTCAAGGAATTAGTCCCCTCATGGCTGAAAGTGCAGATCAATTGGTTCACATTAGTATGAAGGGACAGGCCGAGAGTTTGAATGTTGCCGTTGCAGCCGGTATTTTAATTTTCCATTTAAGCTAATTTTAACTTTTTTTGTTATAATCAAGGAAAGATGTTCATAGAAAAGGAGAAAAGGATGAATCACACTATTATACATGACCGTGCAGGTCTCAATCAATTTTACGCTAAGGTTTATGCCTTTGTTGGTCTGGGAATCGGACTATCTGCTTTGGTATCAGGCCTTATGTTGACGGTCTTTCAGTCTCAGTTGGTTTACTTTTTGATGCAGGGGCGTCTCTGGTTGACCATTGCTACTTTTGCGGAGTTGGCCTTGGTTTTTGTTGCCAGTAGCATGGCTTCAAGAAATAGTCCAGCTGCTCTTCCAGTATTTTTACTTTACTCAGTATTAAACGGCTTTACCCTTAGTTTTGTGGTGGCTTTCTATACTCCGGGTACAGTTTTATTTGCCTTTGTATCGAGCGCCCTTCTCTTCTTTGTCATGGCTGCAGTTGGTATCTTCACCAAGAAAGATTTGAGCGGTCTTGGTCGAGCTATGATGGCGGCTCTGATCGGTTTGATTATTGCTATGATAGTCAATATTTTCTTGTCTAGCGGTTTCTTTGATTATATGATTAGCGTAGCCATGGTCTTGGTTTTCTCAGGACTGATTGCTTGGGATAACCAAAAAATTCGCCTTGTCTATGAACAATCGCAAGGTCGTGTAGCGACAGGCTGGGTGGTGTCAATGGCTCTCAGTATCTATCTTGATTTTATCAATCTCTTCCTAAGTATTTTACGTATCTTTGGTCGTAATGATTAAAAGGTCTATAAAATCAGTGTTTTGAGTGACACTGATTTTTTTAAATTTTCTCTTTTCTTTTCTTGGAAATAGGTGTATAATGTTTTTAACTAATTTTTGAGGAGTAGCCTATGAAGAAAAGTTTTATTCACCAACAAGAAGAAATTTCCTTTGTCAAAAATACTTTTACCCAGTATTTGAAAGATAAGTTAGAAGTTGTCGAAGTTCAAGGTCCTATCTTGAGTAGGGTCGGTGATGGGATGCAGGACAACTTATCAGGTGTGGAGAATGCCGTATCGGTCAAGGTTCTCCAAATCCCTGATGCTACTTATGAAGTGGTGCACTCCCTTGCTAAATGGAAACGCCACACCTTGGCTCGTTTTGGCTTTGGTGAAGGAGAGGGTCTCTTTGTCCACATGAAAGCCCTTCGTCCAGATGAGGATTCCTTGGATGCAACCCACTCTGTTTATGTTGACCAGTGGGACTGGGAGAAGGTTCTCCCAAATGGACAACGAAACATTGCCTACCTAAAAGAAACAGTTGAGAAGATTTACAAGGCTATTCGCCTGACTGAGCTAGCTGTTGAAGCCCGTTATGACATCGAGTCTATCTTGCCAAAACAAATCACCTTTATTCATACAGAAGAATTGGTAGAACGCTACCCAGACTTGACACCGAAAGAACGTGAAAATGCGATTTGTAAAGAATTTGGAGCCGTCTTTTTGATTGGTATCGGTGGCGAGTTGCCAGATGGTAAACCGCACGATGGACGTGCACCAGACTATGATGACTGGACAAGCGAGTCTGAAAATGGCTACAAGGGTCTAAATGGTGATATTCTTGTCTGGAATGAATCTCTGGGTGGAGCCTTTGAGTTGTCTTCTATGGGGATTCGTGTAGATGAAGAAACCCTTCGCCGTCAGGTTGCCATCACAGGTGATGAAGACCGCTTGGAATTGGAATGGCACAAGGCTTTGTTGAACGGCCTATTCCCATTGACAATCGGTGGAGGAATTGGACAATCTCGTATGGCCATGTTCCTACTTCGCAAGAGACACATCGGAGAAGTGCAAACAAGTGTTTGGCCTCAAGAAGTCCGCGATACTTACGAAAATATTTTGTAGAGAATCGAACCGCAAGGTTCGGTTTTCTTTCTCTTTTTGTCTATAATTTGGTATAATAAACAGTATGAAAATCGTATCAGGAATCTATGGGGGACGTCCCCTCAAGACACTAGAGGGCAAGACGACAAGGCCTACTTCAGATAAGGTTAGGGGCGCCATTTTTAACATGATTGGTCCCTACTTCGAAGGGGGACGAGTCTTGGACCTTTATGCAGGTAGTGGTGGTTTATCTATCGAAGCAGTATCGCGTGGCATGTCCAGCGCTGTTTTGGTGGAGCGAGACCGTAAGGCTCAGACCATCGTGGCTGAAAATATCCAGATGATCAAGGATGTTGGAAAATTTCAACTCCTCAAGATGGATGCAGAAAGGGCATTGGAGCAGGTATATGGGGAATTTGACCTTATTTTCTTAGACCCTCCTTATGCCAAGGAACAAATGGTAGCAGATATTGAAAAAATGGCTGAGAGAGAGCTTTTTTCTGAAGATGTCATGGTTGTGTGTGAGACGGATAAGGCCGTTGAACTTCCAGAAGAAATTGCCTGCCTGGGTATCTGGAAGGAAAAGATTTATGGAATTAGTAAGGTGACAGTCTATGTCAGATAAGATTGGCTTATTCACAGGCTCATTTGATCCGATGACAAATGGGCATCTGGATATGATTGAACGGGCGAGCAGACTTTTTGATAAGCTCTATGTTGGTATTTTTTTTAATCCCCACAAACAAGGATTTCTCTCTATCGAAAGTCGTAAACGGGGGTTAGAAAAGGCTTTGGAACATTTGGGGAATGTTGAAGTCGTGTTTTCTCATGATGAATTGGTTATTGATGTTGCAAAAAGACTGGGGGCTACTTGTCTAGTGCGTGGTTTGAGGAATGCAGCGGATTTGCAATATGAAGCCAGTTTTGATTACTACAACCATCAGCTGTCTCCTGATATAGAGACCATTTATTTACATAGCCGACCTGAACATCTCTATATTAGTTCATCAGGCGTTAGAGAGCTTTTGAAGTTTGGTCAGGATATTGCTTGCTATGTTCCCGAGAGTATTTTGGAGGAAATAAGAAATGAAAAAAAAGATTAGATGGCCCTTATATGTCATTGCGGCCTTGATTGTGACCTTCTTGGCATTTGTGGTGCCTTTGCCCTACTATATAGAGGTTCCAGGTGGTTCGGAAGATATTCGCCAAGTCCTCAAAGTCAATGACACAGAAGATAAGGAAGCTGGGGCCTATCAATTCGTTACGGTTGGTGTCCAGCACGCTACTTTAGCCCATATGATTTATGCGTGGTTGACGCCTTTTACAGATATTCGTAGTGCCCAAGAGACTACAGGTGGCTCTTCCGATGTTGAATTTATGCGGATCAATCAATTCTACATGCAAACATCACAAAATATGGCCAAGTATCAAGGTCTAAAAACAGCTGGTAAGGATATCGAGCTCAAGTACTTTGGGGTTTATGTCTTGAATGTGACGGATAATTCAACCTTTAAAGGGATTCTCAATATCTCTGATACGGTCACAGCAGTCAATGATCAGACCTTTGATAGTTCCAAGGACTTGATTGATTACGTCAGTTCTCAACAATTAGGGGACTCCGTCAAGGTGACCTATGAAGAGGATGGGCAAACCAAGTCTGCAGAAGGAAAGATTATCACCTTGGAAAATGGCAAAAATGGAATTGGAATCGGCTTGATTGACCGTACAGAAGTAACCAGTGATGTCCCAATTAGTTTTTCAACAGCTGGTATTGGCGGCCCAAGTGCTGGTCTCATGTTTAGTCTAGCTATCTATACTCAAATAGCTCACCCAGATCTTCGTAATGGTCGTATTGTTGCTGGTACAGGTACCATTGACCGCGATGGGAATGTGGGGGATATTGGAGGTATTGATAAAAAAGTTGTAGCTTCGGCTAGGGCAGGTGCCGCTATTTTCTTTGCCCCTGATAATCCTGTTAGCGAAGAAGAACAAAAAGCACACCCGGATGCAAAAAACAACTACCAAACAGCCCTAGAAGCATCCAAAACAATCAAGACAGATATGAAAATCGTGCCCGTTAAAACCCTACAAGATGCAATTGATTACTTGAAAAACAATCCCTAGTTTTTAAGTGAAGTTTCCAAACTAGCGCGCAAACAGAGAAGATGGTATAATAGTCAAATGGTTCAATTATTATTCACTCTAAGCAGTCACACGCTCTTTATTTATGTGAGTTTTTACCTTCTAAAGGATCTTGTTAGATGGGAAAAGGTTTTAAAAGTGACAGATGAGAATACAAGAAAAGTTCGTTTATTGCTAGCTCTTTTCAGCATTGTCATGGGCTACATCCTGAGTTCTTTCTTTATCAGCCTGTATCAGTTGTGGCAAGAAGCGCTTAGAGGATTATTATAAAATCAAGAGTAAAGGAAACGAGTATGGACAAAATTGTGGTTCAAGGTGGCGATAATCGTCTGGTAGGAAGTGTAACCATCGAAGGAGCAAAGAATGCAGTCTTGCCCTTGTTGGCAGCGACTATTCTAGCAAGTGAAGGAAAGACAGTCTTACAGAATGTACCGATCTTGTCGGATGTCTTTATTATGAATCAGGTGGTTGGTGGTTTGAATGCCAAGGTTGACTTTGATGAGGAAGCCCATCTTGTCAAGGTGGATGCTACTGGCGACATCACTGAGGAAGCCCCTTACAAGTATGTCAGCAAGATGCGCGCCTCCATCGTTGTATTAGGGCCAATCCTTGCCCGTGTGGGTCATGCCAAGGTATCCATGCCAGGTGGTTGTACCATTGGTAGCCGTCCTATTGATCTTCATTTGAAAGGTCTGGAAGCTATGGGGGTTAAGATTAGTCAGACAGCTGGTTACATCGAAGCCAAGGCAGAACGCTTGCATGGCGCTCATATCTATATGGACTTTCCAAGTGTTGGTGCAACGCAGAACTTGATGATGGCAGCGACCCTAGCTGATGGGATGACAGTGATTGAAAATGCTGCGCGTGAGCCTGAGATTGTTGACTTAGCCATTCTCCTTAATGAAATGGGAGCCAAGGTCAAAGGTGCTGGTACAGAGACCATTACCATTACTGGTGTTGAGAAACTTCATGGTACGACTCACAACGTAGTCCAAGACCGTATCGAAGCAGGAACCTTTATGGTAGCTGCTGCCATGACTGGTGGTGATGTCTTGATTAAAGACGCTGTTTGGGAGCACAACCGTCCCTTGATTGCCAAATTGCTTGAAATGGGAGTGGAAGTGACAGAGGAGACTGAAGGAATTCGAGTTCGCTCTCAACTAGAAAATCTAAAAGCTGTTCATGTAAAAACCTTGCCCCACCCAGGATTTCCAACAGATATGCAGGCTCAATTTACAGCCTTGATGACAGTTGCAAAAGGCGAATCAACCATGGTGGAGACAGTTTTCGAAAATCGTTTCCAACACTTAGAAGAGATGCGTCGCATGGGCTTGCACTCGGAGATTATCCGTGATACAGCACGTATTGTTGGTGGGCAGCCTTTGCAGGGAGCAGAAGTTCTTTCGACTGACCTTCGTGCCAGCGCAGCCTTGATTTTGACAGGTTTGGTAGCACAGGGAGAAACTGTGGTCGGTAAATTGGTTCACTTGGATAGAGGTTACTACCGTTTCCATGAGAAGTTGGCGCAGCTAGGTGCTAAGATTCAGCGGATTGAGGCAAATGATGAAGATGAATAAGAAATCAGGCTACGTAGTCAAGCGTTTACTTTTAGTAATTCTAGTACTGATTTTAGGTGCACTAGCCCTAGGAATCGGTCTAATGGTAGGCTATGGAATTTTGGGCAAGGGACAAGATCCATGGGCCATCCTGTCTCCAGCAAAATGGCAGGAATTGATTCATAAATTTACAGGAAATTAGGCTGGGAGACCAGCCTTTTTATAAAGATAAGGAGAAATATGAACAAAAAAACAAGACAGACACTGATTGGCTTGCTAGTGTTATTGCTCTTATCTGCGGGGAGCTATTATATTAAGCAGAATGAACTAGGCAATCAGGCTGCTAAGACAAAAATAAGTCAGAAAAAACAAGCGTCTGAAGCTCCTAGTCAAGCATTGGCAGAGAGTGTCTTAACAGACGCAGTCAAAAACCAAGTAAAAGGGAGTCTGGAGTGGAACGGATCAGGTGCTTTTATCGTCAATGGTAATAAAACAAACCTAAATGCCAAGGTTTCAAGTAAGCCCTACGCTGATAATAAAACAAAGACGGTGGGCAAGGAGACCGTACCAACCGTGGCTAATGCCCTCTTGTCTAAGGCTACTCGTCAGTACAAGAATCGTGAAGAAACTGGGAATGGTTCGACTTCATGGACTCCTCCAGGCTGGCATCAGGTCAAGAATCTAAAGGGCTCTTATACCCATGCAGTCGATAGAGGTCATCTGTTAGGCTATGCCTTAATCGGTGGTTTGGATGGTTTTGATGCCTCGACAAGCAATCCTAAAAACATTGCTGTTCAGACAGCCTGGGCAAATCAGGCGCAGGCCGAGGATTCGACTGGTCAAAACTACTATGAAAGTAAGGTGCGTAAAGCCTTGGACCAAAACAAGCGTGTCCGTTACCGTGTAACCCTTTACTACGCTTCAAACGAGGATTTAGTTCCTTCAGCTTCACAGATTGAAGCCAAGTCTTCAGATGGAGAATTGGAATTTAATGTTCTAGTTCCCAATGTTCAAAAGGGGCTTCAACTGGATTACCGAACTGGAGAAGTAACTGTAACTCATACTCAATGAAAATCAAAAAGCAAACTAGGAAGCTAGCCGCAGGTTGCTCAAAGCACAGCTTTGAGGTTGCAGATAAAGCTGACGTGGTTTGAAGAGATTTTCGAAGAGTATCAGTAAAAGATAAGATAAACTCCTATATCACTTATGGATGTAGGAGTTCTTTTTTCTAGTTTAAGTAGGGCTAGAGTAGGTACTAAGAAAAAATGGTAACTTCTAAAACTAACTTCCAGTTTTGGGAGAGAGATGGAAGTTACTTTGAGAAGTTACGCTAAGAAAAAAATAATATGTATTGGATTAAATTTTGTGATATAATAAAGGATAAGATACTATTTTAGGAGAAGAACTATGGAAGACCCAAGTAGTCAGAATTTGTTGCTACAATTTGTTTTATTGTTTATCTTGACGGTATTAAATTCCTTTTTCTCAGCCACAGAAATGGCCATGGTGTCACTAAACCGTGCACGTGTTGAACAAAAGGCAGAAGAAGGAGATAGACGCTATATTCGTCTGCTGAAGGTACTAGAAAATCCTAATCACTTTTTATCAACCATTCAAGTAGGGATTACCCTGATTACGATCTTATCAGGGGCGAGTTTGGCTGATACTCTAGGACGTGTGATTGCCTCTTGGCTTGGGAATGGCGAAACAGCACAAGCCGTGGCAACTTTTCTATCCTTGGCATTTTTGACCTATATTTCCATCGTTTTTGGGGAATTATATCCTAAGAGAATCGCTCTTAATTTAAAGGATGCCTTGGCAATTCGTACAGCGCCGGTTATCATTGGGATCGGAAAACTAGTCAGTCCTTTTGTTTGGCTTTTAGCTGCTTCGACCAATTTCTTGAGCCATTTGACTCCTATGTCATTCGATGATGCGGATGAAAAGATGACCCGTGATGAAATTGCCTATATGCTGACAAATAGTGAAGAAACATTGGATGCTGATGAGATTGAGATGCTACAAGGTGTCTTTTCGCTCGATGAACTGATGGCACGAGAGGTTATGGTTCCTCGGACAGATGCTTTTATGGTGGATATTCAGGATGATAGTCAAAGCATTATCCAAAGTATTTTAAAACAAAACTTTTCCCGTATACCAGTTTACGATGGGGATAAGGACAATGTGATTGGAATCATTCACACCAAGAGTCTTCTTAAGGCTGGTTTTGTGGACGGTTTTGATAACATTGTATGGAAGAAAATCTTACAAGATCCACTTTTTGTACCTGAAACTATTTTTGTGGATGATTTGCTAAAAGAATTGCGAAACACCCAAAGACAAATGGCAATCTTGCTAGATGAATACGGTGGTATGGCTGGTTTGGTGACCTTGGAAGACCTTTTAGAGGAAATTGTTGGTGAAATTGATGATGAAACGGATAAAGCAGCAATAGATGTTCATCAGATTGGCGAGGATACCTACATTGTTCAAGGAACGATGACCCTCAATGATTTCAATAATTACTTTGATGTTGAACTGGAAAGTGATGACGTTGATACCATCGCTGGTTATTATTTGACAGGAGTTGGGACTATTCCAACGACTGAGAAACTCAGCTATGAATTAGTTAGTCAAAACAAACAGCTTATCTTAACCAATGATAAAGTGAAAAATGGACGTGTTACCAAGGTAAAAGTCCAAATTACAGAAGTCGAAATAGAAGAAGAAACAGAGTAAACTAGAGGCTTTTGTCACCATACGTGACGAAGCTTTTTTCAGTTGATTTCATGAGGGAATTATGTCATGGAAAGAACTTTGCCCCAAAAGTTTTTTAAAATTATCCGTATTTATCCGAAGAAAAAAATAAAAAAGCCCTGCAAATTGGGCTTTCTGTTCATTTGAAACCTGATAAATCAGGTTATAGAAGGCGGTAGACGGATTTGAACCGACGATCAAGCTTTTGCAGAGCCGTGCCTTACCACTTGGCTATACCGCCTTAACGTTTCTTATTATACCTTGAAAATGATTTTCAGTCAATAGTTTTTTCAGTTTTTTGTACCATAGTGTGATTCGAATGTGATGCCAAGTTTTCTATGGAAAAAAATCACCAAAAACCTACTAAATCCCCTTGAAAAATCTAGCTAAATAGGGTATAATATGAGTAATCATTTGTCGTAGGTTTTGTCTGAAATATTGTCCAGACAAGACTCACAGCAGTTAAATCTTCTGAAAAAGTCAGATTTAGCTGCTCTTTTTGTGCTTTTTTTCAGGATTTTGAGTACTTGTAATAAAGACTTAAAAATTCTGAAAATTCATCAAAGGGACACGGTGATAGGGGTTTTACAACCATATGACGATTAGAAAGCCTGATTGACAAGGCTTGGAACTTATTTACAAAGGAGAATCATCTTGGCAGGACATGACGTTCAATACGGGAAACATCGTACCCGTCGTAGTTTTTCAAGAATCAAAGAAGTTCTTGACTTACCAAATTTGATTGAAATTCAAACTGACTCATTCAAAGATTTCCTAGACCACGGTCTTAAGGAAGTGTTTGAAGATGTATTGCCAATTTCAAACTTCACAGACACAATGGAGTTGGAATTTGTTGGATATGAAATCAAGGAACCCAAATATACGCTAGAAGAAGCTCGTATTCACGATGCTAGCTACTCAGCACCAATTTTTGTAACCTTCCGCTTGATCAATAAAGAAACAGGCGAAATCAAGACCCAAGAAGTTTTCTTTGGTGATTTCCCGATCATGACAGAAATGGGTACTTTCATTATCAATGGTGGTGAACGTATCATTGTATCTCAGTTGGTTCGCTCGCCAGGTGTTTACTTTAATGACAAAGTAGATAAGAACGGTAAAGTGGGCTATGGTTCAACTGTTATCCCTAACCGTGGAGCTTGGTTGGAACTTGAAAGCGACTCAAAAGATATTACCTACACTCGTATCGACCGTACTCGTAAGATTCCATTTACAACCTTGGTTCGTGCGCTTGGTTTCTCAGGTGATGATGAAATCTTTGATATCTTTGGTGATAGCGAATTGGTTCGCAACACTGTTGAAAAAGATATCCACAAGAATCCAATGGACTCTCGTACAGACGAAGCCTTGAAAGAAATCTACGAACGCCTTCGTCCAGGTGAACCTAAGACAGCTGAAAGCTCACGTAGCTTGCTTGTAGCTCGTTTCTTTGACCCACGTCGCTATGACTTAGCAGCAGTTGGTCGTTACAAGATCAATAAAAAACTCAATGTTAAAACACGCTTGCTTAACCAAACCATTGCAGAGCCATTGGTAGACCCTGAAACTGGAGAAATCTTGGTAGAAGCTGGAACTGTTATGACTCGTAGTGTGATTGAAAGCATTGAAAGCCATTTGGATGGTGACTTGAACAAGATTGTTTATATTCCAAACGATGCAGCCGTTGTGACTGAGCCAGTTGTTCTTCAAAAATTCAAGGTTGTTGCACCAACTGATCCAGACCGCGTCGTAACCATCATTGGTAATGCCAATCCAGATGACAAGGTTCGTATCGTCACTCCTGCAGATATCCTTGCTGAGATGAGCTACTTCCTCAACTTGGCTGAAGGACTTGGCCGTGTAGATGATATCGACCACCTTGGAAACCGTCGTATCCGTGCAGTTGGTGAATTGCTTGCCAACCAAGTACGTCTCGGACTTTCTCGTATGGAACGTAATGTCCGTGAACGTATGTCTGTTCAGGACAACGAAGTTTTGACGCCACAACAAATCATCAACATCCGTCCTGTAACAGCTGCGGTGAAAGAATTCTTTGGTTCATCACAGTTGTCACAGTTCATGGACCAACACAACCCACTTTCTGAGTTGTCTCACAAACGCCGTTTGTCAGCCTTGGGACCTGGTGGTTTGACACGTGACCGTGCTGGATATGAGGTACGTGACGTGCACTACACTCACTATGGTCGTATGTGTCCAATCGAGACACCTGAAGGACCTAACATCGGTTTGATCAATAACTTGTCATCTTACGGACATTTGAACAAGTATGGTTTTGTTCAAACACCATACCGTAAAGTTGACCGTGAAACAGGCGTTGTTACGAACGAAATCGTTTGGTTGACAGCCGATGAAGAAGATGAATTTACTGTAGCACAGGCTAATTCTCGTCTGAATGAAGATGGAACCTTTGCTGAGAAGATTGTCATGGGACGTCACCAAGGGGTCAACCAAGAGTATCCAGCGAATGTTGTTGACTACATGGACGTATCACCAAAACAGGTAGTTGCCGTTGCGACAGCATGTATTCCTTTCTTGGAAAACGATGATTCCAACCGTGCCCTCATGGGAGCTAACATGCAACGTCAGGCTGTGCCATTGATCAATCCTCAGGCACCTTACGTTGGTACTGGTATGGAATACCAAGCAGCCCACGACTCTGGAGCTGCGGTTATTGCACAACATGGCGGTAAGGTTACTTATGCGGATGCTGACAAGGTAGAAGTTCGTCGTGAAGATGGTTCCCTTGATGTTTACCACATCCAAAAATTCCGTCGTTCAAACTCCGGTACTGCTTATAACCAACGTACTCTTGTTCGAGTTGGCGATGTCGTTGAAAAAGGCGATTTCATCGCTGATGGGCCTTCTATGGAAAATGGAGAAATGGCGCTTGGACAAAACCCAATCGTTGCCTACATGACTTGGGAAGGTTACAACTTCGAGGATGCCGTTATCATGAGCGAACGCTTGGTGAAGGACGATGTCTACACATCTGTCCACCTTGAAGAATACGAATCAGAAACACGCGATACAAAGCTTGGGCCTGAAGAAATCACTCGCGAAATTCCAAACGTTGGGGAAGATGCCCTTAAAGACCTTGACGAAATGGGTATTATCCGTATCGGTGCTGAGGTTAAAGAAGGTGATATCCTTGTAGGTAAAGTAACACCTAAGGGTGAGAAAGACCTTTCAGCTGAAGAACGTCTCTTGCACGCTATCTTCGGAGACAAGTCTCGTGAAGTGCGCGACACTTCTCTTCGTGTACCACACGGTGCCGATGGTGTCGTTCGTGATGTTAAAATCTTTACACGTGCAAATGGAGATGAGTTGCAATCAGGTGTTAACATGCTGGTTCGCGTCTACATCGCTCAAAAACGTAAGATCAAGGTCGGAGATAAGATGGCCGGACGTCACGGAAATAAAGGGGTTGTCTCTCGTATCGTTCCTGTAGAAGACATGCCTTACCTTCCAGATGGAACTCCAGTCGATATCATGTTGAACCCACTTGGGGTGCCATCACGTATGAATATCGGTCAGGTTATGGAGCTTCACCTTGGTATGGCTGCTCGTACTCTTGGTATTCACATCGCAACACCAGTCTTTGACGGAGCAAGTTCTGAAGACCTTTGGTCAACTGTTAAAGAAGCTGGTATGGATAGTGATGCCAAAACAATCCTTTACGATGGACGTACTGGGGAACCGTTTGATAACCGTGTTTCTGTCGGAGTCATGTACATGATCAAACTCCACCACATGGTTGACGATAAATTGCATGCGCGTTCTGTCGGACCTTACTCAACTGTTACCCAACAACCACTTGGAGGTAAAGCTCAGTTTGGTGGACAACGTTTCGGTGAGATGGAGGTTTGGGCTCTTGAAGCCTATGGTGCATCAAATGTCCTTCAAGAAATCTTGACTTACAAGTCTGACGATATTAACGGACGTTTGAAAGCTTATGAAGCTATTACAAAAGGAAAACCAATTCCAAAACCAGGTGTTCCAGAATCCTTCCGAGTTCTTGTCAAAGAATTGCAATCTCTTGGTCTTGACATGCGTGTCCTAGACGAAGATGACCAAGAAGTGGAACTTCGTGACTTGGATGAAGGAATGGACGAAGATGTCATCCACGTAGATGACCTTGAAAAAGCCCGCGAAAAAGCAGCCCAAGAGGCTAAAGCAGCTTTTGAAGCTGAAGAAGCTGAGAAAGCAACAAAAGCGGAAGCAACAGAAGAAGCTGCTGAACAAGAATAAGCAGTTCACTTAGAATAGAAAGGGAAGAAATAGTGGTTGATGTAAATCGTTTTAAAAGTATGCAAATCACCCTAGCTTCTCCAAGCAAAGTCCGTTCATGGTCTTATGGAGAAGTTAAAAAACCTGAAACAATCAATTACCGTACCTTGAAACCAGAACGTGAAGGACTCTTTGATGAAGTGATCTTTGGTCCTACAAAAGACTGGGAATGTGCTTGTGGTAAGTACAAACGCATTCGTTACAGAGGGATTGTTTGTGACCGCTGTGGGGTTGAAGTAACGCGTACAAAAGTTCGTCGTGAGCGTATGGGACATATCGAATTGAAAGCTCCTGTATCTCACATCTGGTACTTCAAGGGGATTCCAAGCCGTATGGGCTTGACCCTTGATATGAGCCCTCGTGCCCTTGAGGAAGTGATCTACTTTGCGGCTTATGTGGTGATTGACCCTAAGGATACACCACTTGAGCACAAGTCTATCATGACAGAGCGCGAATACCGTGAGCGTTTGCGTGAGTATGGTTATGGATCATTCGTTGCCAAGATGGGTGCCGAAGCCATCCAAGACCTCTTGAAACAAGTAGATCTTGAAAAAGAAATTGCTGAACTCAAAGAAGAATTGAAAACAGCTACTGGACAAAAACGTGTCAAAGCCATCCGTCGTTTGGATGTTTTGGATGCCTTTTACAAGTCTGGGAACAAACCTGAATGGATGATTCTCAACATCCTTCCGGTTATTCCACCGGATCTTCGTCCAATGTTGCAGTTGGATGGTGGCCGTTTTGCCTCATCTGACTTGAATGACCTTTACCGCCGTGTTATCAACCGTAACAACCGTTTGGCTCGTTTGCTCGAGTTGAATGCACCAGGTATTATCGTTCAAAATGAGAAGCGTATGCTTCAAGAAGCGGTTGACGCTTTGATTGACAATGGTCGTCGTGGTCGTCCAATCACAGGACCAGGTAGCCGTCCTCTTAAATCATTGAGTCACATGCTTAAAGGTAAACAAGGACGCTTCCGTCAAAACTTGCTCGGTAAACGTGTTGACTTCTCAGGACGTTCCGTTATCGCCGTTGGTCCAACGCTTAAGATGTACCAATGTGGTGTGCCACGTGAAATGGCGATCGAGCTCTTTAAACCATTTGTCATGCGTGAGATCGTCGCTCGTGATATCGTGCAAAACGTCAAAGCAGCTAAACGCTTGGTGGAACGCGGAGATGAGCGTATCTGGGATATCCTTGAAGAAGTGATCAAAGAACACCCAGTGCTTTTGAACCGCGCACCGACCCTTCACCGTTTGGGTATCCAAGCCTTCGAGCCAGTCTTGATTGATGGTAAGGCCCTTCGCTTGCACCCGCTTGTCTGTGAAGCCTACAATGCTGACTTTGACGGGGACCAAATGGCCATCCACGTACCGCTTTCAGAAGAAGCCCAAGCAGAAGCTCGTATCTTGATGCTCGCTGCTGAGCACATCTTGAACCCGAAAGATGGTAAACCAGTTGTTACTCCATCTCAGGACATGGTTTTGGGTAACTACTACTTGACCATGGAAGAAGCTGGTCGTGAAGGTGAAGGAATGGTCTTCAAAGACCGTGATGAAGCGGTTATGGCTTACCGTAATGGTTATGTTCACCTCCACTCACGTGTTGGTATCGCAACAGACAGCCTCAACAAGCCTTGGACAGAAGAGCAAAAACACAAGGTCTTGCTTACAACAGTTGGTAAAATCCTCTTCAACGACATCATGCCAGAGGGTCTACCATACTTGCAAGAACCAAACAATGCCAACTTGACAGAAGGCGTTCCTGCTAAATACTTCTTGCCACTTGGTGGAGATATCAAGGAAGCTATCAGCAAACTTGAACTCAACCCTCCATTCAAGAAGAAAAACCTTGGAAATATCATCGCTGAAATCTTCAAACGTTTCCGTACGACAGAAACTTCTGCCCTACTTGACCGTATGAAGAACCTCGGTTACCACCACTCAACTCTTGCGGGATTGACAGTGGGTATTGCCGATATCCCAGTCGTTGATGATAAGGCTGAAATCATCGAAGAATCACATAAACGTGTAGAACAAATCACCAAACAATTCCGTCGTGGTATGATCACAGACGACGAGCGATACAATGCCGTTACAGCTGAATGGCGTGCTGCCCGTGAAAAACTTGAGAAACGTTTGATTGCCAACCAAGATCCTAAGAACCCAATCGTTATGATGATGGACTCTGGAGCTCGTGGTAACATCTCAAACTTCTCACAGCTTGCCGGTATGCGTGGTCTGATGGCTGCTCCGAACGGACGTATCATGGAATTGCCAATCCTTTCAAACTTCCGCGAAGGTTTGTCGGTACTCGAAATGTTCTTCTCAACTCACGGTGCCCGTAAAGGTATGACCGATACGGCCCTTAAGACAGCCGACTCAGGTTACTTGACTCGTCGTTTGGTTGACGTTGCCCAAGACGTTATCATCCGTGAGGACGACTGTGGAACTGACCGTGGTCTCTTGATCCGTTCTATCGCAGAAGGAAAAGAGATGATCGAGTCTCTCGAAGAGCGTCTCAATGGTCGTTACACTAAGAAAACTGTTAAACATCCAGAAACTGGTGCAGTTATCATTGGTCCAAATGAATTGATTACAGAAGACAAGGCGCGTGAAATTGTCAATGCTGGTGTGGAAGAAGTGACTATCCGCTCAGTATTTACATGTAACACTCGTCATGGTGTCTGCCGTCACTGTTACGGTATCAACTTGGCGACTGGTGATGCAGTTGAAGTTGGTGAAGCAGTTGGTACAATCGCTGCCCAATCTATCGGGGAACCTGGTACACAGCTTACAATGCGTACCTTCCACACGGGTGGGGTTGCCTCAAATACCGATATCACTCAGGGTCTTCCTCGTGTCCAAGAAATCTTTGAAGCCCGCAATCCTAAAGGGGAAGCGGTTATCACAGAGGTTAAAGGACAAGTTACCGCTATCGAAGAAGATGCATCAACTCGTACCAAGAAAGTCTTTGTTAAGGGTGAAACTGGCGAAGGTGAGTACGTTGTTCCATTTACAGCTCGTATGCGTGTTGAAGTTGGGGACCAAGTAGCGCGTGGTGCTGCTCTTACAGAAGGTTCTATCCAACCAAAACGTCTCCTTGCAGTTCGTGATGTCTTGTCAGTTGAAACTTACCTTCTCGGTGAAGTACAAAAAGTTTACCGTAGCCAAGGGGTAGAAATCGGTGACAAACACATCGAGGTAATGGTTCGTCAAATGATTCGTAAAGTCCGTGTCATGGATCCAGGTGACACAGATCTTCTCATGGGTACCCTCATGGATATCAATGACTTTACAGATGCCAACAAAGATGTCCTTATCGCAGGTGGTGTTCCAGCGACAGGTCGCCCAGTCCTCATGGGAATTACCAAAGCCTCACTTGAAACCAACAGTTTCTTGTCAGCGGCTTCCTTCCAGGAAACAACTCGTGTCCTTACTGACGCGGCTATCCGTGGTAAGAAAGATCATCTCCTTGGACTTAAAGAAAATGTTATCATCGGTAAGATCATCCCAGCAGGTACTGGTATGGCTCGCTACCGTAACCTTGAACCACATGCTATCAACGAAGAAGAATACCTTAATCCTCCAGTAGAGGAAGAAGGGAATGAAGAAACAACAGAAGTAGTTGTGGATACTGCCGTTGAAACTGTGGAAGAAACAGTAGAATAAAAGCAGATGAGAGAGCCTTCGGGTTCTCTTTCTCTTTTCTGAAAACTTTCTCCATTTTTCCATGGAATGTGGTAAAATAAAAGAAAGAAGCTGACAAAGGAGACAGGTATGGAACAAACATTTTTTATCATTAAACCAGATGGTGTAAAAAGAGGACTAGTGGGTGAAGTGTTGAAACGTATCGAACAACGTGGATTTACAATTGAAAAATTGGAGTTGCGTACACAGCTTTCAGAAGAGTTAATTGACCAGCACTATCAGGACTTGGTTGGTCAAAGTTTTTACCCACCGATTCGTGAATTTATGACTTCAGGACCGGTTCTTGTAGGTATCATTTCTGATTCCAAAGTAATCGAAACTTGGCGGACCATGATGGGTGCAACTGATCCAGAAGAAGCTTTACCAGGAACTATTCGAGTTGATTTTGCAAAAGCTGCTGGAGAAAATGAGACTATCCAAAATGTTGTACATGGTTCAGATTCAGAAGAGTCAGCTAAGCGAGAAATTGCTCTTTGGTTTTAAGAGTTGATTGGCTCAATCAATCGGTTAAAAGCTCATTTGAATAGAAAGTATAGTCACATAAAAAAGAAAGGACTAACTTCGTCCTTTCTCATTCTTAGTTTTTCTTCAACCTACTACAGTAGATAAACATACTGAATAGCTACTGTCTTGACTCATTTAATTCTTAAAAATTGATAGAGTTGACAAATGGTAGAAAAAAGCTCTTTTTAATAAGTTAAGTATCAACTACAGTTACGATTAGCATTCGTTACTTAACCCACTCACCATTATAGTTTACGTAGTAACCATCTACTGTGGTATTAACAGCTAGAGCACCTGAACCATAGGCATAATACCATTTACCATTGATTTGGAACCAGCCTGTTTTCATATCTCCATTACTTGCATTTAGATAGTACCATATTGAACCATCTTTCACCCAACCTGTGGACATTGCACCTGATGAACGAAGATAGTACCAGTTATTACCAACATAAGCCCAACCTGTTGCCATTGCACCTGATGAACGGAGGTAGTACCACTTATTGCCAATTTGCTTCCAACCAGTTTGCATGATACCAGTTTCTGAATCTAGATAGTACCAAGCTGAACCATCATTTATCCAACCTACACGTCTTTCACCACCAAGATTCTTATTCCCAGAATTTCCTGTTTTTGCTAGGTAATACCAGTTAGATTGATCATAAAGCCAACCTGTCTTTAAATAATGATCTTGATCAAAGTAGTAGTATGCTAATTTAAGAACTTCGGGACCTTCCCAGCCTTCACCATGTTTTTTCCCAACGGTTAAGGAATATTTTAGCTCTAATTCTTGCCAACCAACAAACTCTTGTAGCACTCCATTTTCGTCAAAGTAGTACCATTCTGGCATTGGGGAACCTTCTAATCTGATACCATTAGGGTAAGGACCAATTGTATATCCTTTAACTGGCATTGGAATGTACTGCCAACCAACAACCATTTCGCCATTATAATCAAAATAATAGGTCTTCCCATCAATCACTCGCCAGTCCGTTTCTTTGAGGTCCCCCTTTTTGTAATAGGTTCTACCGTTTTCTTGGACAAACTGCCATCCTTCAGAGTTATCTGCAAATACTGTATTCGTAGCTAGCAAACCAAAGAAAATTACTGTTAGTCCAGCTTGCATAGTTTTTTTCAAAAGTTTCATTTATATATACCTCCAATATTAAATCCACTCACCAGATGAAGCGAAATTATAAACTTTCCCATCAATAGTTTGGCTACCTGTAACCATTGCTCCACTTGAATTGAGATAATACCAATTTCCTCCCACTTTTATCCAACCGGTTTTCATGTCTCCATTTTTATTATCTAAGTAATACCATCTGCCTCGTACATATTTCCAACCTGTTGCCATTGAACCAGAGGTTTCCAGATAATACCATTTCCCATTTACTTTTTGCCAATCTGTGAGCATCTTACCGGAGGCGTCTAGATAGTACCAAGTGTCATTTATCTTTTGCCAACCTGTTTGTTTCGTACTGTTCTTATAATAGTACCAAGTACCACCAATCAATTTCCAACCATCAATAGAATGCCCTCGAATAACAGAGTAGATGAAA
>NZ_VMMR01000049.1:0-49093 GCF_013277285.1 Streptococcus sp. 339
CTCACAGCTCACAGCTCACGCTGATTATGTAATCGGACGTGTTTTTTGTCAAGCACTAAAACAGGCTTTTTCACATTTTTGTGAGGAAGTCTTTTCTGTTATTTATCAACTCCATGAGCTGATTGTTGGAGGTGTAAAATGACACCTCTAGCTATTGATAGAAGTTGGCAATCTGGAAATGAAAGAGCTGACAATTTATTTTTCTGGAGAAATTTCGGTTTTGATGAAAAAGATATTTTAATCGAAAATACTGATGGTATCATTAACGGAGCTCTGTTTGAATTTAAAAATAGCATTGCTGATCTTAATGCTGTGCTTGTTCAAGCTATCCACTATCTGTCTAAATTAAGAATTAAAGGTGGTATTCCTATACCAAGCAAAATCGTTTTAGTTGATATTAATAAAAATCGTGCTAGTGTTTATGATGCAACTCAATATCGTTTAGAAATTTTACAAAATTATACAAATAGTGCATCAAAAAATGTCAATCAGAAGACTTTAAAAGATGCTACTAATCCTGAAAAAGTAATTGAATTTGATGTTTTTCAACCAAATAGCCCTAAAAATCGTGAATTGCGTGAATTATTCCAAATAGACAAGTATCAAAAGTTTGAAATTGATTTTCCAAACATTTTAGGGTGGGCTAACTACATATACCGCCACGATAAAACAACAACAAAATCTCAAATGTTTGAGATGCTCAAACAACCATCTAATTCAATAGTCGAAAACTATATCTTACCTTGGTGTGGAGACGAAAGCGATTTTGACACCGTGATGGACGCATTAAATGACCCTGCAAATAGAAAAGATTTAGGAGCCTTTTATACACCATTACCTTATGTTAAAGAAGCAACTAAACTTGTTCGTCAAGCTATTAGCAGTCTTCCTAAAGGTATGGACTATGTTATTTTAGATAGATGTGCTGGTACAGGAGCATTAGAGTACTATTTAACTGAAGAAGAGTTAAGCCATGTTATCTTGAATACTTATGAAATAAAAGAATGGCTTGTTTTGTATAACAAATATATTGGGAAGGTACGAGCTATCATACCACCACTTTCAATGGTACAAGCAAACAAGGGAAACTTAGTAACAGGTGGGGATGCCTTAGCACAAGAGTTTTTATCAATTCCAATGGAAACAGATGGAAAACATAATACATTACAAGAAGTCATAGATGACAAAAATGTTGCGATTATTGGTTTTGAAAATCCCCCTTATTCTAGCGAATTAGCTCGTGCTCAAGAAGGAAATGTTAAATCGATAGATAAATCTAGCCATATAAGGAAATTGATGTCCGATGAATTTGTTGGTGATAGTAACCATGCAAAAGATTTGCTAAATCAATTCGTTTGGTCTTTTGAAAAATACTTTATGAGAGATGAAAACGACTATTATATTTTATTTGCTCCTGTTAAGTATTGGAAATCAGTTGGTCTGATGCAAAAAATCTTTATTGATGGTTTTCTAGCAAACAGAGGGAACTTTAAAGCACAAGAAAGTTCCGTTTTGGTAGCACTTTGGAAAAACGATCAAGATAACGAAACTGAAAGTATTACTGTAACTGCTAAAGAAATATGGAGAGATAATAAAAAATGGGGAACTGGGAAAGGAGCGACAGTCATTGATGTACCTGAGGATGCTATTCTTAAAGATGTGAAGCATGTCACTATAAAAAAAGTATACAAAACGCTAGGAGAATACTATTCTAAAAAGTTAAAAACAGATGTGTTATCTAAAATTGCTACTGGCTACGATGGTAAAGAAGTGCCATTAAAAAGCTATGGAAAACCTGTTTATAATGACAATATTTTAGCGGTTATAGAAGCCAGTGGTTTTGGTACTACTCCGCAGGACATAAGAATGACTAGAATTGCTATTTATCATGGACGAGGTAGTCAAGTTAGAACAAATAATTACGCAGAGCAAACTGCTTTGTTTGTTGCCAAGCAATACCCTCAAAAAAACTGGTATGAAAGGGATGTTTACTATACAACTGCTGATAAAGGGGATTTGTATACAGAGGATACAGATTTTCTTAGAAAAGCTACATTATGGACTTGTATCTCTCAAAAAAACCATTGTTTGAGCTTTGATGGTTCTGATGGAAAGTTTTATAATAACGAAATGTGCCTAGATGAGAACTCTCTAGTTCGTAAAGAATTGGTCCAACAAGAAAAATATGGAAAACTTGATAGAACTGACTTAATGTTGCTAGGTGTCTTCGATGAATTACTTGAACTAGCTAAAAATACTCAAGAATATAATCCAAAATACAATTATGGTACTTATCAAATTGAATTGGACATAAATACATCATACAAAGATGGTAATGATAAAAAGATATTCAACAATGAAAAAGTTAACACTAAACTAAAAGAACTTAAAACAAGGTTAGCTGAATACTACGAAAATGAACTTGAAAGTAAATTATTTGAGTATGAACTATTGAAATAGTGAGAAGACGATTTCCAAACGGAAATCGTCTTTTTCGATATTGTTGAAATACTACAGTTTGTGGTTAGTTTAAACTGGTATATAGTTCCCTTTTATTTCACTGCTTGAGGTTTGCGTAGGTAACCATAGACCACACCACTTACAATTGCTCCTACCAAGACAGAAACGAGGTAAAGAAGAGCATTTGAAGTAAGCGCGATAACGAAGATTCCTCCATGTGGCGCCATGAGTTTGATACCAGTAAGACCAACGAGGCCACCTGCTACTGCTGAACCAAGGATGAAGCTTGGAATCGCACGAGCTGGGTCAGCGGCACCAAATGGAATTGCTCCCTCAGTGATAAATGACAAGCCCATGATGATGTTTGTCAAACCAGAGTTGCGTTCTTCCTTAGTAAATTTATCTTTGAAAAGAAGAGTTGCGACAAAGATTGCAAGTGGTGGCACCATTCCTCCAGCCATAACTGCTGCCATAGCCACAGAACCACCTGAAGAAACAGTTGCTGCAAGCGTACCTGTACCAAAGACATAGGCAGCTTTGTTAACTGGTCCACCCATATCGACAGCCATCATTCCACCAAGGACGATACCGAGAAGGACAGCTGAACCGCCTCCAAGACCGCCTAGGAAGTCATTCATAGCAGTGTTGATTGCTGCCATTGGGATATTAACAGCTAGCATGACAAATCCTGTCAAGATTGTTCCAAGAAGTGGCAAGAGAAGGATTGACTTAGCACCTTCAAGTGAACGAGGAACTTTAACGTATTTCTTGATAGCAAGAACCAAAGCACCTGCGATAAATCCACCCACAAGGGCACCTAGGAAACCAGATGAGACACCTGCAAGAGTTGAAGTTGCTTCACCACCTGCAGCATAAGGAATTTTACCAAATGCAAAACCTTCTTTGGCAATAGCACCAGCCACGAAACCTGCTACCAAACCTGGTTTTTCAGCGATAGAGTAGGCAACATAACCTGCAAAGACTGGAAGCATCAAGCCAAAGGCTGCACCACCAATTTTCATGAACATAGAAGCTAGTTCATGGTAGGAACCAAGACTACCAAGATTTTCATTTGGAACACCCAAAGCACCGTCAATCAAGAAGGCAAGGGCAATCATGATACCACCACCTATAACGAATGGCAACATTTGAGAGACACCACTCATCAAGTGTTTGTAGAAGGCGCCACCAAGGCTTTGTTTTTCGTTAGAGGCTGTTGCAGCTTTGGCTCCATTAGCAGCACGGTAGACTTCAGCATCTCCTGAAATAGCCAAGTTGATCAATTCTTCTGTCTTACGGATACCGTCAGCAACCGGACGATTGATCAATGGTTTGCCATCGAAACGATCCATTTCAACGGCCTTGTCTGCTGCAATGATAACAGCTTTAGCCTTACGGATATCTTCAGCAGTTAGTTGGTTACCAACACCACTGGCACCGTTGGTTTCGACCTTAATTCCAACACCCATTTCAGCAGCCACTTTTTGAAGAGCTTCTTGGGCCATGTAAGTGTGGGCAATACCTGTTGTACAAGCTGTAACAGCAACGATAAAGTCACCAGATTCATTGGCAGGCGCTTGAACAGGTTCCTCAGTTTTTTCTGAAGCTTGGTCAAAGAGTTCAATGACTTGGTCAGCTGATGTTACTTGACGAAGTTTGTCTGCAAAACCGTCTTTCATCAAGTATTGAGACAATTCTGCCAAGGCTGCCAAGTGGGTGTCATTGGCACCTTCTGGAGCAGCAATCATGAAGAAGAGATCAGTTGGTTGCCCGTCCAAGCTCTTGTAGTCAACACCCTTGTTTGACTTAGCAAAGAGAACTGTTGCTTCTTTGACAGCAGAGTTCTTGCTGTGAGGCATAGCAATCCCCTCACCCAAACCTGTAGAAGTCAAGGCTTCACGCGCTAAAATTCCTTCTTTAAATGTTTCAAAATCTATTACATAACCGTGGTCTGTCAAACTTTTAATCATCTCGTCGATGACAGCTGTTTTTTCAGTTGCCTGCAAATCCAGCAACATGACATCTTTTCTCAATAGGTCTTGAATTTTCATCGTTTTTCTACCTCAACTTTTTCATATGTTTCTTTAATAAATTCTGCCGTTGCCAAGTCATCCGAGAAGGTGGTTGCCGTTCCGCAAGCTACTCCCCATTTGAAGGCTTCTACTGCGTCTTTTGCTTTGACAAATTCACCTGTAAATCCAGCGACCATAGAATCGCCAGCTCCGACAGAATTTTTGACTGTTCCTTTGATTGGTTTAGCGAAGTAAGCTCCCTCAGATGTGACAAGAAGGGCACCGTCCCCAGCCATAGAGATAATGACGTTTTGAGCACCTTTAGCCAGTAACTCACGAGCATATTTCTCAATTTCATCTAAACTTTCGAGTTTAACCCCAAAAATTGCTCCAAGTTCATGATTATTTGGTTTGACCAAGAGCGGTTGGTATTCCAAACTATCAATCAAGGTCTGTCCTTCAAAGTCACAAACCACTTGCGCACCAGTCTGGCGCGTCAAGGCAATTAAATCCTTGTAGATGACATTACCTAGGTTTTTAGAACTTGAACCTGCAAACACAACCGTATCTTCTGTTGTCAGACTAGATAAAATAGCTTTCAATTCTTCTAACTGAGCTGGTTCAACAGTTGGACCCGTTCCGTTGATTTCTGTTTCTTGGTCTGCTTTAATCTTGACATTGATGCGAGTATCTTCTGCTACTTGGACAAAACGTGTCTCGATTTCTTCCTCTGCCAGAGTATCTGTGATAAATTTACCAGTAAAACCACCGATAAATCCAGTTGCTGTATTGGGAACATCTAAGCGTTTCAAGACACGACTGACATTGATTCCTTTCCCACCAGCAAACTTATCATCACTATCCATTCGATTGACACTACCGACTTGGACTTGGTCCAAACGAACGATATAGTCAATGGATGGATTAAGTGTGACTGTATAAATCATACTTCTATTACCTCCGTTTTCTCCTTAATAGTCTGCAAGAGCTCATGCCCTTGACTTGTGATAACAATAGCTCGTTTGAGTGGTGCTACCTTGGCAAAGCAAGTTTGTCCAATTTTAGACGAATCAACCAAGACATAGGTCTGTTTGGCATTCTCTAAAATAGCTCGCTTCACAGCTCCCTCCTCCATATCAGGAGTCGTATAATAACCATCGTCAACACCATTCATCCCGATAAAGGCACGGTCAAAGTGCAATTGGTTAATCTGGTTAAGAGCCACGCCCCCGATGCTAGCATCTGTTGCCATCTTAACACTTCCTCCAACCATGACCGTTGGAATCTGCTTTTCAACCAACTGAGCAGCATGGTGAATGGAGTTGGTCACGACTGTAACATTCTTATTGACCAATTCATGAATCAAAAAGGCAGTTGTTGTTCCAGCATCGATAAAGATGACATCTTTTTCCTTGATGAGAGAGGCTGCTTTCTGAGCCAGCAACTTCTTTTCCTGAAGGTTTTTGACAGATTTTTCTTGAATGGTTTCTTCTTCCTGCAAGGAATGGGGCAATTCTGCTCCACCATGCACACGACGAAGCTTGTTTTCTGCTTCCAACTCATCCAAGTCTCTTCGAACCGTTGATTCTGACGTTTCTAACAAACTAACTAATTTCTCTAGAGAAACTACATGATGTTGATTTAACTCCTCTAAAATCAGTTGCTTCCGCTCTGTTTTTAACACCGAATCACCTCCTGTTATCATTTACACTATTCATTCTATCACACTTTCTTTTAAAGTCAAGCATTTTTTATCATTTTCTTTCAAATTCTATCATTTTTCTTATTTACAGAATTTTTATTGCAAGATAAGTATCTTTATGGTAGACTATTTGAGTAAGTATTGGAAGATTACTCAAGAGGCTTAAGAGGCCGTGTTGGAAACGCGGTAGGCGTGTAACAGCGTGCGTGGGTTCGAATCCCATGTCTTCCGTTTATTTTAAAAAAGATACCCAAGAAATCTTGGGTATCTTTTTTCTTATATGCTTGTTTTATAACTCGGGTGAATTTCTTAGAAAATATCAAATAACAATTTCACATTGAGAATTGTTAAGATAATGGAAACGATATAGCCAAGGATGGTATTCCATTTGGCATTGGTAAATTCTCCCATCAGTGATTTCTTAGAAGTTAAATAAATCAAAGGGAAGATTGAAAACGGAAGAGCGATTGAAAGAAAGACCTGTGAATAGACCAATAACTGATCCAAGGTTTTTTCCTGATGACCAAACAGAACTGCAACTATCATGACAGGTAGCAAGGCAAAGAGGCGAGTCGCCAAACGAATGAACCATTGAGGCAATCTCATATGCAAGAAACCTTCCATAACGATTTGTCCAGTCAAGGTACCCGTAATTGTCGAATTCTGACCACTGGCTAATAAAGCCAAGGCAAACAAGGTTGATAAGGTCGAGCTAGCTATAGCTCCTGCAATAGTAGAATCCTGCAAGGCATTATACATTTGAGAGAAGGCAGAAATCTCGGATGCATGGCCGAAAAAGAGAGCCGCTCCTAAGATCAAAAGAAGGGAGTTAACGACAAAGGCCAAGGATAACTCGAGATTAGAATCCCAGGTCATAAAGCGTACGGCTTTTCGAACATCATTTTTGTCCTTGTGATTGATTTTACGAGTCTGTGACAAGGATGAATGCAAATAGAGGTTATGAGGCATAACAGTTGCTCCCACGATCCCTAGTGCCAAGGTTAATTGACTTTCATGCCCTGGCAAAGGACTTTCAAATAAGGTTGCATTCGGTAGATAACCCTCAACGATTCCTTGGAAGCTTGGATGTGACAAGGCTACAAGATAGGTAAAAATTGCTAGAATGGTTAAAATCAGTGTTGTCACAATAGCTTCAATCTTCTTAAAGCCAAATTTCATCAGAAGCAATAAGAGAAAAACATCCAACACGGTCAAGAGGATGGCTATCATAATCGGAATCTTAAAGAGAAGATTGAGAGCAATCGCTGAACCTAGAACTTCTGCCAGATCTGTCGCCATCAAGGCTAATTCTAAAATCACCCATAGACTATAACGAAGCCATTTAGGTGAATGATGAGCCGTTGCTTGAGCCAGGTCCATCTGGGTTACAATACCAAGCTTTCCTGCCATCTGCTGAAGTTGCATGGCAATGAGAGATGAAATCAAGATAACAAACAAGAGACTATACTTATAGGAAGCACCACCGACTACACTGGTAATCCAGTTTCCTGGATCCATATAACCAACTGCGACAAGAGCACCCGGACCTAAAAAGGCCTTTAAATTTTGCCAGAAATGATTGTTATTTGGAGTATCGATAGATTGATTAATCTCAGAGAGTGACACTTTTTTATGAGAAGACATAGATACTTACCTCTTTCTAAACCTACTTTTTCATTATTTTCTATTAGAGAAAAATAAGATTGACTTTAAACTATTAAAACAATGAAAACTATATGAAAAACATTTAGTTTTTTCATTATTTTTCTTAAGGCACCTTAATTATAACAGAAAATATGATAAAAACTTAAGAAAATTCAGGACTTGATTTAATATTTAGGATACAACAAAATGTTGTATCTTTTTTTGCAAAAGAATACCAAGGAATACCAAAGATAAAAATAAAAAACGTTGATTTAACAACGTTTTACCAAGGAATGCAAAAGAATGCAAAGGAATAATGGAGCCGGTGGGAGTCGAACCCACGTCCAAACACCTGCCAACATATTTGTCTACAACCATAGGTTATGTATTATTTTAACAATCCCTCGACACATAACTCAAGCCTAGAAACTGCGAGTCTATCAATCTCTTATCAAGCCGCTAGACAAGACTTAATCGTATCTCGCTAATAATAAGACCTGTCATTGAACACGAGCAATCCAAATCGGGTCACGCCTGCTGGTTTTTAGGCAGCTAGAGCGTAAGAAGTGTTATTTTTTGCAGTTATATTTAACTGAGCGTTTACGTCGCCACACGAGTCGCAAAATATGCCTCATAATGCCTGTCGAATCCGTAACGACCCCAAAAGACAATAAAACCATTATACCTTATCTAACTCAAAAATGCAAAAAGGAAATCACTTACCTAAAAAAGATACTATTCGAGAAATTTAGCAAACTGGGAGACTAACTACAACTTTCTCAGTGCATAACTTTACGATTGTGAATAGAACTTACGAAATCCAATTAACACATACCTAAGATAAAGCTATCTGTTTTGAAGAAATTCACTAAGAAAATTATTCTAAAATACTTTCAGATGAGAATTTTCCTACTCTCTTTATTTCAATTCATTTGAGTTTAAAAACTATAAAATCAATCCTTATATTATTCGGACTACGTTTTACTTGTTGTGCTAAAATAAATAAATTTCATTCAAACTTTAATAGACTATGAAAACCAGTGGAACTTACCCTGACACGGAATTCCACTGGTTTTTCGATTTTTATCAGATTAACTTCTACTATTCTTAGCTGTGAAAATTAGTTTAGGACTTTAACTTATTTTCAATCTTCTAATCTAAAGGCCACTTCCAGTAAAGAAAAATCAGGGGTCTCCTGACTTTTACTTAGCTAATTCTCTTTCTCGTTCTTTCATTATTTTATGATTTTCATACAAACGGGATAAGAACTTAGAAATTTCTTTTAAGATAGAATAGGTTGGCACTGCGACAATCATTCCAACTACACCATAGATATTGCTTGACAACAAAAGTAAAACTAAAATCGTGATTGGATGAACCTTCATAACACTTCCTACGATTCGAGGATATAAGATATTGCCATCTACCTGCTGAACAACAAGCATATAAATCACTGCAATCAGCATTCTATGGGGATCAGTGAATATATTTGCAATAATCATAGGAATCAAACCAATACTTGGCCCCACATAAGGAATTAAATTGGCTACACCAGAAAAAATAGCAAAAACTAAAGCATATTTTAAACCAATAATACTATAGCCAATATAAGCTAAACAACCTATAATGATTGCGTCAATCGAAACTCCACTAATATAGCGAGCAATCGTCGCATTCAAATTCTTTAAGAGGCCTGCAATATGCAAACGATCCCTCTTTAGAATCGTTCTTTCAAGCATGGGCAAGAATTTATGTCCATCTAGTAAGAAATAAACCAAAAAAACTGGAGTCATAATCAAAATCAAAACAGTACTGATAAGAGCTGACAAGACGCTCCCCACACTATTTGATACGCTATTTAGGATCTTTTGAAGAATATCAACATAGGATAAGTTTAACTGCTGAATTGTAGCTTCTACATCCAAATTCTGGAGCGCAGGATAATTAGATAAGTCTATGAGTAAGTCTTGTACTCGACTATAAATAGTTTGACTAGATATAATCAAGCTAGATAACTGATTAATCAAAATAGGTAAGAGATAGACAACACCTATGACCATTCCCCAGACCAAAGCACACAAGGTAATTAAAATACCAAGTAAACGATTGAGTTTACAGACTTTATTTAAGAAAGTAACAATAGGGTTTGTCAAATAATAAAGAAAGCCCCCTAATAAAAATGGAATCATAATTGTATTAAGCACGCTAACAAAAGGGTTAATCAAAGACCCCATCTGTCTCCATAGGTAAAAGATGATGGTTAAGAGTAAAATTTCTGTGGTCCAAAAAAATAATTTATTTCTACGAAACATGAGTTACCTCCCTCACTCTATTTTACCATATTTTCAAAAAGCTTAACGGATGAATTATTAAAGCAAGAATATTTTTTTTCTTTATGATAGAATAAGACTACTATGAAAAAAATATTTTTAACTTTATTAACTGTCTCCCTTTTAGGAGGTGCTTCTACTGTTGCTGCTCAAGATTTTACCATTGCTGCAAAACATGCCATTGCTGTTGAGGCAAATACTGGTAAAATTCTCTATGAGAAGGATGCGACTCAACCAGTCGAAATTGCTTCTATAACAAAATTGATTACGGTTTATCTAGTCTATGAAGCTCTGGAAAAGGGAAGTATTACCCTCTCCACTCCTGTAGATATTTCTGACTATCCTTATCAATTGACGACAAATTCTGAAGCCAGTAATGTTCCTATGGAGGCCCGTAATTATACTGTCGAAGAGTTACTTGAAGCAACTCTGGTATCTAGTGCCAACAGCGCCGCTATTGCCCTAGCTGAGAAAATTGCTGGCTCAGAGAAAGACTTCGTCGATATGATGCGTGCCAAACTCTTGGAATGGGGAATCAAAGATGCTACTGTTGTCAATACAACTGGTCTGAACAACGAGACTCTAGGAGATAATATTTACCCGGGCTCAAAAAAAGATGATGAAAACAAGCTCAGTGCTTATGATGTTGCTATTGTTGCTCGTAACCTCATCAAAAAATACCCACAAGTCTTGGAAATCACCAAAAAACCTTCTTCTACTTTTGCTGGAATGACAATCACTTCGACCAACTACATGTTAGAAGGTATGCCTGCTTACCGTGGTGGTTTTGATGGACTGAAAACAGGAACAACAGATAAGGCTGGAGAATCTTTTGTTGGTACTACTGTCGAAAAAGGGATGAGGGTTATCACAGTTGTTTTAAATGCAGACCATCAAGACAATAATCCTTACGCTCGATTTACAGCTACATCTTCCCTAATGGATTATATTTCTTCTACATTTACACTTCGCAAAATCGTTCAGCAAGGCGATGCCTATCAAGATAGCAAAGCCCCTGTACAAGATGGAAAAGAAGATACGGTCACTGCAGTGGCTCCAGAGGATATCTATCTAATTGAACGTGTCGGGAATCAATCTTCTCAATCTATTCAATTCACACCTGATTCCAAAGCAATCCCAGCACCACTTGAAGCTGGAACAGTGGTTGGCCATTTAACTTATGAAGACAAGGACTTGATTGGTCAAGGTTACATCACCACAGAGCACCCTAGTTTCGAAATGGTTGCAGACAAGAAAATGGAAAAAGCCTTCTTCTTAAAAGTTTGGTGGAATCAGTTTGTCCGCTTTGTTAACGAGAAATTATAAAAAAATCGCGATTTAAACCGCGATTTTTTTTATTACAAATTCATCTTCAAAGTTCTTGATTTTGAGTAGATCTAATGCTCAATGAAAATCAAAGAGTAAACTAGGAAGCTAGCCGTAGGTTGCTCAAAGCACCGCTTTGAGGTTGTAGATAAAGCTGACGTGGTTTACACTTTGATTTTCGAATAGTATCAAAGTCCTTGATTTTGAGTATATCTAAAATCAAATTTTACCCAACTGACCCTTCCATCTCATAGCTAATCAAACGGTTCAGCTCAACAGCATACTCCATTGGAAGCTCTTTTGTGAAGGGCTCCACAAATCCCATAACAATCATTTCTGTCGCTTCTGATTCTGACAATCCACGACTCATGAGGTAATAGAGTTGTTCTTCTGAAATCTTAGAAACCTTAGCTTCGTGTTCCAAAGCAACTTGCGAATTGTGGATTTCATTAAATGGAATAGTATCTGATGCCGACAAGTCATCCATGATAATGGTATCACATTCAATGTGAGAAACAGATTTCTTAGAGTTCTTGTTAAAGGTTACTTGACCACGGTAGTCAACCTTTCCTCCGCCTTTAGCGATGGATTTAGACACGATAGACGAACTGGTATGTGGAGCATTGTGAATCATCTTGGCACCAGTGTCCTGGTGTTGCCCTGCATTAGCAAAGGCAATAGAAAGCATAGTACCACGCGCCCCTTCTCCATCTAGGCAAACAGATGGGTATTTCATGGTTGTTTTGGCACCCAAGTTTCCATCAATCCACTCAACAGTCGCATCTTTCAAGGCTTTGGCACGTTTCGTTACCAAGTTATAGACGTTGTCAGACCAGTTTTGAATGGTTGTATAACGCATATAAGCTCCTTTTAAGGAAAAGATTTCTACAATGGCAGCATGCAAGCTGTTACTTGAATATGTTGGCGCTGTACACCCTTCAACGTAGTGGACACTTGCTCCCTCATCAACGATAATCAAGGTACGTTCAAACTGACCTGTATTTTCGTTGTTGATACGGAAGTAAGTTTGAAGTGGAATATCCACTTTGACCCCTTTTGGTACATAGATAAAGGTTCCACCTGACCATACTGCCGAATTGAGGGCAGCCAACTTATTATCTGTTGGTGGTACCAACTTAGCAAAGTATTGTTTAAACAAATCTGGGTATTCCTTGAGAGCAGAATCCGTATCTGTAAAGATAATACCTAACTTCTCAAATTCTTCCTTCATGTTATGGTAAACTACTTCGGACTCATACTGAGCAGAAGCTCCAGCAAGATAAGCACGTTCAGCTTCTGGAATCCCAATACGTTCAAAGGTTTCTTTAATTTTTTCAGGAACCTCATCCCAGGAACGAGCTGGTTTATCAGATGGTTTTTGGTAGTAGATTAAGTCATCAAAATCAATCTCTGACAAGTCTGCTCCCCAAGTTTGCATGGGCATTTTTTTGAAGGTTTCATAAGACTTCAAACGGAATTCTAACATCCACTCAGGTTCTCCCTTGGCAGCTGATAGTTCACGAATGACATCCTCATTCAATCCTTTTCCTGTCGATAGGACAGGCTCTACATCATCATGGAAACCAAATTTATATTCACCAAGATCAATTGGTTTTGGTTCTACTCTTTCTTCAGCCATAATATCCTTTCTTTCATTCTTCATTTCTACTGATTCATAAGACAAAAGAAACTTGTCTTATTTGTTTTCTTGATTTTCAATTGTTTTCTTAAGGGCATTCCAAGCTAGGGTTGCACACTTAATTCGTTGCGGGAATTTGGCAACACCTGACAAGAAAGCTGCATCGCCTAGTTGGTCTTGGCGTTCATCTTTTTGCCCTTGAACCATTTCAGAAAAAATAGTCGCAAGTTCTAAAATTTCTTGTTTGGTTTTTCCTAAAACGGCATCTGTCATCATACTAGCAGAGGCAGTTGAGATGGTACAACCTGAGTTTAGAAAAGCAATATCTTCCAAACAGTCCTCTGAGTCAAACTTGACAGAGAGGTTGATAACATCCCCACAGGTCGGATTGTTGAGACTGATTTGTTCAACGTCTTCTAACTTCCCTTGGTGATGTGGATTTTTCGAATGATCCGCTACCACTGCCATATAGAGGCTATCTAGTTTAGAAAGTGCCATTGAAAAACTCCTTTGTCTTTTGTAAGGCATCGACTAGCTTGTCGCAATCTGCCTTGGTATTGTAGATATAAAAACTTGCACGAGCTGTTGCTGAAACTTCCAAATACTGGAGCAAGGGTTGCGCACAATGGTGACCTGCTCGAACAGCAACTCCTTCATAATCCAGAGCCGTCGCGATGTCGTGCGGATGAAGGTCGCCTAGGTTAAAGGCAATGACACCTGAACGTTGAGCCAAGTCCTGCGAACCGTAAATGGTCAATCCTTCAATCGCCTGTAATTTTGGATAGACATATGCAATCAGTTCCTGTTCATGGGCTTCGATGGCATCCATACCAATCTTTTCCAGATAATCCACTGCTGCTGCCAGTCCGATAGCACCTGCCATGTTAGGAGTTCCAGCCTCGAATTTCCAAGGCAATTCCTTCCAACTAGCCGATTGTTCGTAGACGAAATCAATCATCTCGCCGCCAAATTCTATTGGAGACATTTGCTCAAGATACTTTTCTTTGCCGTAAAGGACACCGATACCAGTCGGACCAGCCATCTTGTGACCCGAAAAGGAGAAGAAGTCCACATCCAAGTCCTGGACATCAATCTTCATATGAGGTGTAGATTGAGCACCATCCACTACCATGATTGCCCCAATTTGGTGGGCTAATTGAGTGATTTCCTTTATCGGATTGACCACACCAAGAACATTGGAGGCATGAGCTAGGGAAACAAATTTAACCTTATCAGTCAATTTAGCTCGCAAATCCTCCATATCCAAGGCACCATCTTTAAGATAGACATAGACAAGCTCTGCCCCAGTCTTTCGACAAGCTTCCTGCCATGGAATGATATTAGAATGGTGTTCCATTACTGAAATCAAGACCTGGTCTCCCTCAGTCAAGACTTCCTCAGCATAACGCGCTACCCAGTTCAGACTGGTTGTCGTTCCTCTGGTAAAGAGAACTTCCTTTGTAGAGTCTGCATTGATAAACTTACGAATGGTTTCACGAGCCACCTCATAAGAAGCTGTCGCCCTTTCTGCCAAGGTATGAACACCACGGTGAACATTGGCATTGTCGTTCTCATAGTAGCGGTTGATTGTTTCCAGTACTGCTAGTGGTTTTTGTGTCGTCGCAGCATTGTCCAGATAGACCAACGGTTCATCGTTGACAATCTGGTCTAAAATTGGAAAATCCTTGCGAATCGCTTCTACATCTAACATAGGCTACCCCTTAGCGTTTTGACAATTTTTCTTCGATAGTCGCAATCATTTCATCACGAACTTCCTTGACTGGAATCTCCACGATAACAGATCCAAGGAAACCACGGACAACCAAGCGTTCTGCAGTTGCCTTGTCCAAGCCTCGGCTCATGAGGTAGTACATGTCTTCTGGATCTACCTGACCAATAGAGGCTGCGTGTCCTGCAGTTACGTCATTTTCATCAATCAAAAGAATTGGATTGGCATCTGAACGCGCTTGGTCTGAAAGCATGAGCACACGGCTCTCTTGTTGGGCATCTGCTCCCTTAGCACCCTTGATGATGTGGCCGATACCATTGAAAGTCAAAGTGGCTTTTTCAAGGATAACCCCATGTTGGAGGATATTTCCGATTGAGTTGCAGCCATAGTTCGTTACTCGGGTATCAATCCCTTGTACCTGACGACCACTTGAAAGAGCTACAACTTTCAGGTCAGCATGGCTACCGTTACCAAGCAAGTCACTATCAAAGTCTGCAACGACACTTCCTTCGTTCATGACACCGATTGCCCAGTCAATACTTGCATCGTTGCCTAATTTACCACGACGGCTAATATAGGCAGTAACGTTTTCACCTAGACGGTCGATAGCCGCAAACTTGACTTGAGCACCAGAACGTGCAATGACTTCTACTGTGATATTAGCAGTTGCTTTGGCACTTCCTTCACCGCGTGACTCTAAACGCTCCAGATAACTAATCTTAGAATTTTTACCAGCGATAATCATAATATGCTTGTTAAACGGCACATCGCTATCGCTGTCTTGATAGAAAATCCCTTCGATTGGTTCAGCAATTTCCACGTTATCAGGAATATAGAGAACAGCACCACTATTGAAATAAGCTGTATGGTAGGCTGCCAACTTATCATCGTCATACTTGACAGATGACATGAAGAATTCCTCAACAAGCTCTGGAATTTCTTCTAAAGCTGAGTGGAAGTCTGTAAAGATGATACCCTGTTCAGCCAACTCAACTGGAATTTGCTCAAAAACAGTTTGCGTTCCTACTTGCACCAACTTCAAGTGGTTATCTAGTGCAGTGAAATCTGGAACATTTGCTGATGGCTCGCTTTCTGTAATCGTCCCATCCCCCAGATTCCAACGGTGGAATTTGACACGCTCAATAACTGGTAATTCTAGACTCTCAATCTTATCAAAAGCTTTTTGACGGAGGTCAGCCAACCAGCTTGGTTCAGCGTGCATTTCTGAAAAAAGTTTAATATTTTCTTTAGTCATTTACTTCTCCTAAAAGATACGAGGGAATTACAATTCTTCCTTGTAGTCGTAGCCAAGTTCTTCAGCTAGTTTTGCGTATCCTTCACGTTCCAAACGCGCAGCCAATTCTGGACCACCAGAAAGGACAACACGACCTTCCATCATCACGTGTACCACGTCTGGTGTGATATAGTTCAAAAGACGTTGGTAGTGAGTGATGATCATAGCACCAAAACCTTCACCACGCATGGCATTCACACCTTTAGAAACAACTTTAAGAGCGTCAATATCAAGACCAGAGTCAATCTCATCCAAAAGGGCAAAAGTTGGTTCCAACATCAAAAGTTGAAGAATTTCATTACGTTTTTTCTCACCACCAGAGAAGCCTTCGTTGAGGTAACGCTCTGCCATTTCTTCTTTCATGTTGAGCAATTCCATTTTCTCGTCCAACTTAGTGATAAACTCACGAACTGAAATCTTCTCATCATCTTCTTTACCAGCATTCATAGCGGCACGAAGAAACTCAGCGTTAGTAATACCAGGAATTTCTGATGGGTATTGCATAGCAAGGAAAAGTCCCATACGCGCACGCTCATCTACTTCCAACTCAAGGATGTTTACGCCATCAAACAAAACTTCACCTTTGGTTACTTCATAGTTTGGATTTCCCATGATAGCGGCAGAAAGAGTCGATTTACCTGTACCATTTGGTCCCATGATAGCGGCAATTTCTCCTGTTTTCAGGGTCAGGTTCACCCCTTTTAAAATTTCTTTTCCTTCAATCTCAACGTGAAGATCTTTGATTTCTAATACTGACATGATAGTTCCTTTCTTTTTCAAGGCCTTTACAGTACTTACTAGAAACATACTTGATTTCCCTAGAAAGTACGGTAATACTCAATGAAAATCAAAGAGCAAACTAGGAGGCTAGCCGCAGGTTGCTCAAAGCACCGCTTTGAGGTTGCAGATAAAGCTGACGTGGTTTGAAGAGATTTTCGAAGAGTATAAAAGGTCTATAAATATACTTTTATAGTATAACAAAAAAAAGCCTAAAAGGCTTTGATTTTGTCTGGAAGCTGAGGGCTAGTCTTTCCTATTAAAATGCTGATCGATGACATCAACGATTTTGCCCATCACATAACTGACTCGGAAATTTCTGAAGAGTAAAATTGCCCAAAAGGCTGCCATAATATAGCGACCAGTCATCCAAGCTTCATTGAAAAAATAGGTCTCAGCAGCTGTAAACAGCGCCATAATAATAAATTGTTGTTTATTCATAAACTTATTGTATCATGAATTCTTTCTTTAGTCTTCCTCTACCTTCACTTTATCAGCCAAAAATTCAAATCCTTCTGGAATCAGGCTTTCTTCTGCTTCTTTTTCAGTTTGAGAAGATTTGGCTTTGGCTGAAAAGGCTGCGCGAACTTCTTTCCATTCCTCCATGGAAATGGCTAAAATCTCAGGTGAAAAACCTGCTGCCTGACTGAGGATGTTACCAAACATGGTGTTGAGATTATCTCGTTTCATAGTTTGACCAGCATTGAAGTTAGACTCAAAAGCAAGAATAGCATGGTGTTCATTGGCCGCAACCGGTTGAGAACCAATCAGCAGAGCCTTATCAGGGCCTCCTAGACTTTCAATCACCTCTCCCCAGGCATTCTGCAAACGAATCAGATTTTGACGTGCTAAATCAGGATTTTCGACGGCCTCTTGTAAGATAGATTGCACTTTATTGCGATCAACACGATAGACTGTTTTGCCCGTAGCTGGTCGACTAGGAGCCGGTGCAACTTGTTTAGGAACCGCACCTACATTAGAAAGCTCTTGTTTGAGACGTGCAATTTCCTGTCTCAGTGCAGAAATTTCACTTTCAACTGCACCAGAAAGAGCTGGTTCGGGCTTGATTTCCGCCAAACGGATGGTCATCATTTCAGCATAAATCTTGGGCTGCAAACTAGACTTAATATCTGCTAAACTCACTGTCGCTAAGCGAATCATTTCAAACAGATTTTCTTGAGGAAGTGCCAAATTTTCTACAAAGACTGGACTATGATGAGTATTTTCTCCCCCTGTTTGAACAATTAACAAGTCTCTTAAATAGTGCAAAAGATCGGTCACAAAACGAGTCATGCTCTTACCATTGTCAAAAAGAAGACTTAAGCAAGACAAGGCCTTGGGAACATCCTGTTGAGACAAGGCAGCCACATAATCATCCAAGGCTGATAGGCTAATGGTGCCAGTAATTTCTTCAGAGATGGCAGTCGTCAGCTCATTTCCCTGTGTCAAACTCAGGGCTTGATCCAAAATAGACAAGGCGTCTCGCATTCCACCTTCAGCCCGTCTGGCAATGATTTCCACAGCCTCTGGCTCAGAACTGATATTTTCTTTTTCTAAGATATAGCGGATATGTTCCTTAATATCCTGTGTTTTAATCGATTTAAATTCAAAACGTTGGACACGGGATAGAATAGTCGCAGGAATCTTGTGCAATTCAGTAGTAGCCAAAATAAAGACCACATTCTGTGTTGGCTCTTCCAACGTCTTTAGAAGGGCATTAAAAGCCCCTGTAGACAGCATGTGAACCTCATCTATGATGTAAACCTTATAACGAGCAAGGCTAGGCGCATAGGTAGATTTATCACGAATTTCGCGAATTTCATCCACCCCATTATTAGAGGCTGCATCCATTTCAATGACATCTTCTAAACTACCGTCCGTCACTGCCTGACAAATATAGCAGTTATTACAAGGTTCACCACCCACTTGATTGGGACAGTTCATAGCTTTGGCAAAAATCTTAGCTACACTGGTTTTTCCCGTTCCACGTGGACCAGAAAAAAGATAGGCATGACTTATTTTCTCTTGTTCTACTGCTTGTTTAAGAGTCTTAGCCACAACTTCTTGACCAACCAACTGGGAGAAGTTTTGACTTCTATATTTTCGATAAAGTGCTTGATACATTAAGATTTTTCCCCAAACATTGTAAAGTCCCATGCTGTCTTTTCAAGCAAAATAGCGACAAATTGTTCCAAATAATCTCGATCCATTGCATCGTAATCCTCAATCTCTGAAGAATCCAGATCCAGAACTCCAAGTAGTTGGCCATTCTTCATCATCGGCACCACAATTTCACTTTTAGCTAGACTATCACAAGAAATATAGTTGGGATAGGTCCTTACATCACCAACCAGGACTGTTTCCTGAAAGTGAGCTGCCTCACCACAAACACCCTTACCTAGTGCAATACGGATGCAGGAAACACCTCCTTGGAAGGGACCTAAAACCAATTCCTTTCCATCGAACAGATAAAAGCCTGCAAATACGGTATTAGGAAAACGTGATTTTATGAGAGCACTGGCGTTGGAAAGATTAGCCAAAACATTGGTTTCGCCTTCCAATAGGAAGGACAATTCTTCATTTAACATTTGATAACGTGATTGTTTTTCTGATTTTAACATAGAACTATTATATCAAAAAAGGAGCAGAGACAAAAGAAAAAATCCCTTGTTTAGTAAACAAAGGATTTTGTGAATTTTCAATTTGATTAAAGTTCGATATCACCAAACAAATCAGCCATTGAAAATCCTGTTTGTGTTTCTGGAAGTTCGAAATCACGCTTCTCTTGACGTCTTGGACGACGTGGACGAGCAGCACGTTTTTCTTCTTTTTGTCCTTCTTCTTGAGCTGGACGTTCTTCAAGAGCTTTAATAGAAAGTGATACACGCTCTGCATCTGCGTTAACTTCAAGAACTTTAACTTGAACTTCTTGACCAACTTTAAGAGCTTCTTTTGGATTTTCAATACGTTTGTGTGAAATTTGTGATACGTGAACAAGTCCATCGATACCTGGCAATACTTCAACAAATGCACCGAAGTCAGTCAAACGTTTAACTGTTCCTTCTACTACATCACCTTTAGCCAATTTTTGCTCAACACCATCCCATGGTCCTGGTACTGTTGCTTTAAGTGAAAGTGATACACGTCCTTCTTCTTCGTTAAGATCAAGGATTTTCACTTCAATTTCTTCACCAACAGTTACAACTGATTTTGGTGAAACGTTACGTTCATGTGACAATTCAGTCAAGTGAACCAATCCGTCAACACCACCAAGGTCGATGAAAGCACCGAAACTTGTGATACGAGCAACTTTACCAGTTACAATATCACCAACAGCAAATTTACCAAATACTTCAGCGCGAGCTGCTGCTGTAGCTGCTTCAACAACTTCACGACGTGAAAGGATGAAGCGGTTTTCTTTAGCATCAACTTCTTTGATTTTAGCGTCAAATTCTTGACCTACAAAACGCTCAGTGTTACGTACGAAACGAGTATCCAACATTGAAGCTGGGATAAATCCACGAACACCTTCAAATTCTACTGAAAGTCCACCTTTAACGGCACGAGTTCCTTTAACAGTAACAACTTCTTCTTCGCGACCAACAAGTTTGTCCCATGCTTTGCGAGCTTCAAGGCGTTTTTTAGATACAAGGTATGTAACTGTATCAGTATCTTTACCAACTACTTGACGAAGTACAAGAACATCCAATACTTCTCCTACTTTAACAAAGTCATTGATATCTGCATCGCGATCGTTTGTCAATTCGCGAAGAGTCAAGACACCTTCAACACCAGTTCCAGAGATTGCAACGTTAGCTTGAGTCGCATCAACTGTCAATACTTCAGCACTAACAACATCACCAGTCTCAACTTGGCTAACGCTATTTAGCAAATCTTCAAATTCGTTCATCTAAAAAATCCTCCAACAATCAAGTTTTTTCTTAAACTTGACATACTTATAATTTTTTTCCTAAGCACTCGCAAGGACATGTTCATATCGTTCACGTCTTTCAATTATAAAAATAAAATACCCTAAGATATTTTGCTTTTTATCTTGATTATTACCTAAGAACTGGGGTAGCTGGATTCGAACCAACGCATGAGGGAGTCAAAGTCCCTTGCCTTACCGCTTGGCTATACCCCATTGATGAAATGGAGAGAGAGGGATTCGAACCCCCGAACCCGAAGGAGCGGATTTACAGTCCGCCGCGTTTAGCCTCTTCGCTATCTCTCCTACAATCAACATGGACTATTATATCATGAAAATTTCAAAAAAACAAGACTTATTTTGCTAAATTATAATTTTCAATCAAAATTTCCACAGCTTTTTCCAATTTTTTATAAAAACTATCGACATTCCCATTCTTTATGATGGCAAATTGTCCCTCTAATTCGGCAATTTCTCCGATAACTTTTTTACCAATGATCAAGGTATAGCCTTCAAAACTGTCTTTTCCTACATTAACTTTGGCATCTGCTACTTGAATTTCGATTTTTTTATCTTTCTTACTCATTTCATACCTCTCTTCACTTTTTCTATTGTACAAGAAAATCCTAAAACTAGCAAGAAAAAACTCTATATCAGGCTTGTCTGATATAGAGTTTTATGTAAACAACCTCAATCGATTTAGCATAGCTAATAGTTAGTAAACAAGCATAATTGACTATCCTTTTTAGGTTATCAGTGAGTCTCACCACCTACTAACTGCAAATCCTTATCTTTGTAGTCTACAATAGCTTCAATAGCTACCTCTATGCCTCTTACAATATCGCATAGACTCATTCCTGCAGTATTCGGCTTATTTACTACTTGTTCCATCATATATGGAATATGCATGAAACCTGCTCTCATATTAGGGAATTTTTTATCCACTAAATAAAGAGCTTGGTACATCAAATGATTGCAAACAAAGGTTCCTGCACTATTGGACACAACTGCTGGAAGTCCCTGTTTTTTAATAGCTTGTACCATCGCTTTGATAGGTAAACTACTAAAATAGGCCGATGCTCCATCAATACGAATCGGTGTATCAATTGGTTGATTGCCTTCGTTATCAGGTATGCGAGCATCATCTTGATTAATAGCCACTCGTTCAGGTGTTAAGCCGGTCCTGCCGCCTGCTTGTCCAATACAAAGTACAGCATCTGGTTGATATCGTAATATTTCTGCCTCTAAAACTTCTGACGACTTATAAAAAACCGTTGGAATTTCTACCCAGCGAACTTCGGCCCCATTAATCTCAGATGGTAATAATTTTACAGCCTCCAAAGCTGGATTAATCTTTTCACCTCCAAAAGGATTAAAACCTGTAACCAATATTTTCATTTTATTTTCCTTTACTAAAATGCGAGAAAGTACATTAAGAATATGTGAATAACAATCATTACTAGAGCAACACCTGCTTGAGCCTTTATAACGCCATTCTGATCTTTCATATCCATCAATGCTGCTGGTAGAGCGTTAAAATTAGCAGCCATTGGGGTCAATAAGGTCCCACAATAACCTGCTGTCATGGCAAGAGCACCAGCCACAATTGGATTAGCTCCCAGAGCAAATACAAAGGGAACTCCAACACCTGCTGTAATAACGGTGAATGCTGCAAAAGCATTTCCCATAATCATTGTGAATAGAACCATTCCAAGAACATAGGCCAAAACTCCTATAAAGCGACTATCTGAAGGAACAATACCGCTAATCAGATGAGAGATAACATCACCAACACCTGCTACAGTAAAAATAGCCCCCAAAGCCCCTAATAATTGGGGAACAATCCCACTTGTTGAAACTTGCTGAGTCATTCGATTGTTTTCTGATAACAGACTCTTAGGGTGACTATTGGTAATCACAAGAACAGAAATTGTAGCAAACAAGGCGGCAAGGCTAATCGAAATCTTGCTAAATTCTGGAATCATTTGCGCTAAGACCAACGCAAGTATTGCCATCAGCATAACTGGAATAAAAATTTTATTTTTCAATCTGTTAGATTCAATATTGGCTTTCATTTCATCTAAGGATGGCAAGGTTCCGATACGGACTTGCTTAAACAATGTTAGCAGCGATAATAGGATTACAATAATACCAATACTCATATTTGGCATATAGGAACCACCTATAAACGTAATAGCCAATAGAGTCCAAAATGCAGATGTTCCAAATCGAACTGGGTTTGTTTTATCTTTATAACTACAATAGGCTGTATGGAGAAATTGACAACCAATCACAATATAGGTCAACTCTAATAGTTGCTTTGCCAACTCTGTCATTTTTGTTCTCCTCCCCTAGTCTTTTCTGATGTCAATTTTTTATCAAATAAATAATTATAAATCCCCACTACAATAAGTGTTATAACAGCAACAATAATAGATGCAGAAGCAATCCCTGCATAATTGCTTTCATAGCCTAACTGATCTAATGTTCCCCCTATCAAGAGGACTCCACCAGCACCTACAAACGTATTTTGAGCAAAGAAATTTCCAAAATTTTCATTCGCAGCTGCACGCGCTTTTATTGTCTCATCTTCAACCTCTGTTAACTTTCTACCTAATTGAGACTCTGCTGCTGCTTCTCCCATAGGTTGAACCAAAGGTCTGACAAACTGAGGGTGTCCTCCTAGACGAATTGAAAAGAAACCAGCTAACTCTCGAATAAAGAAATAAACTGTATAGAAGTTTCCAACTGTCAGACCTTTAATCTTTCGAATCAAATCAATTGATCGTTGCTTGAGTCCAAAGGTTTCTGACAGCCCCACAAGAGGCAAGGTAACCATAAAAATCGTGAGTACTCGCTGATTGCTAAATTCTTTTCCCAAAATCTCCAAAAATTCAACAAGAGAAACACCTGAAACTAAAGCTGTAACCAAACCAGCTAAGACTACTGTTGCAATTGTATCAAACTTTAAAATAAAACCCACAACAATGATTGCTATTCCTATTAGCTTAATCCACTCCATATCAAACTCCTTTATATCCAAAATGACAGTATTTTTAAAATTTTATCAAGAGCAATACCATTCCTTATTTAATATGCTTTTCTAGTTCTTTTTGGTATTTGCTATTGGATTCCAATTTTTCTTTTTGCCATTTTTTAAGAGCTTCGTCATATTCTTTTGTTGTAACAATATCTTTTTGCAATTTCATTCCTTTAAAGATATATGGATCCCCCTTAATACCAACTTGTGAGTATGGTTTTGAGAATGGTACTACGTTACTTACAACTGGAGAACCACCAGATGAAGCTGTTGGCATCAATAACGAACTATCTGTCAACCAAGCTTGAGCTTTGGCATATTTTTCATATCTCTTTTCTAAGTCAGTGGTCTCAGAAACAGCATCTTCTAACAATTTCTTATATTGATCCAAACCAAGTTTAGCTACGACATCCTTATCTTTTCCTTTCGTAATACCAAGGTGTTTCATGGCAGAACCAGATTTTGGATCCATAATATTCAAGTAAGATGCTGGATCTTGATAACTCGGAGCCCATCCTGTACTGTTCAAATCATAGTCTTTTTGAGAAGGAGCAACATTGCCGTATTTATCATTTTCCATCAAACCATCAATAACATTTCCAATAACGTCTGTCCTCGATGTTCGAGTCGCTATACTGTAGCCCAATGATGCTGGATCCACTGCATATACATAAGAAAATGTTGTCGGTGCATCTGCTTCTTTATCAGTTTTTCCACAAGCCACTAAAATAGCTGACGTGCTCAGGACCACTCCTGCTGTTAAGAGCCACTTTTTCTATTTCATAAAAAATCTCCTTTGGTTTATTTTAATCTACTTTTACAATCCAACCTTCTGGCGCTTCAATATCGCCAAACTGAATACCCGTCAATTCATTATATAATTTACGCGTCACAGGACCTACTTCTGTTTCACTATAGAATACATGGAAATCATCACCATGTTGAATACCTCCAATTGGAGAAATAACCGCTGCTGTACCACAGGCACCTGCCTCTACAAAACGGTCAAGATTATCAATTGGAACATCACCCTCAATAGGAGTTAATCCCAAGCGATGTTCTGCCAAATAAAGCAAGGAATACTTGGTAATAGATGGCAAGATAGATGGACTCAATGGTGTTACAAATTCATTATCAGCTGTAATTCCAAAGAAATTAGCTGATCCGACTTCTTCAATCTTTGTATGAGTTGATGGGTCCAGATAGATAACATCTGAGAAATGGCGTGACTTGGCCATTTTTCCTGGTAAGAGACTTGCAGCATAGTTTCCACCAACCTTAGCCGCACCTGTACCATTTGGTGCTGCACGGTCGTACTCATCCTGAATCAAGAAGTTGGTTGGGACCAAACCACCTTTAAAGTAATTTCCAACTGGCATAGCAAAGATGGTGAAAATGTACTCTTCTGCCGGTTTTACCCCGATAATATCTCCGACACCAATCAAAAGAGGGCGAAGATATAAGGTTCCACCTATTCCGTATGGTGGTACGTATTCTTCATTCGCACGGACAACTGCTTTACAAGCTTCTACAAACATGTCTGTCGGAACTTGTGGCATCAAGAGACGGTCACATGTCCGTTGCAGGCGTTTAGCATTTTCATCAGGACGGAACAGTTGAACACTGCCATCCTTAGTACGATAAGCTTTCAAACCTTCAAATGCTTGTTGTCCATAGTGAAGACTTGGAGAAGACTCTGAAATATGCAAAGTTGCATCCTCTGTAAGCTCTCCTTGATCCCATTGTCCATTTTTGAAATGAGCAAGATAGCGATAAGGTAATTTCATATAGGAAAAACCGAGGTTTTCCCAATCAATCGTTACTGTCATATTCCACTCCTTATTCTAAAAACCTATTTCTTATATTCTACACTATTTTTCTAAAATAGCAAGTATATTTTGTAATTTTCAGAAAATTCCTCCAATAAAAACCATCTTAGAACTGATTCTTCATTTCACTTATTTATCTTCAGTAACTACTTCCTGAAGATAAGCGTCAAAAACTTCTTCATCTGAAATGGTATCGGATATGAAGCTACCGTTGCTGGTTCGTTCTGACAGATTCAAGTCTTGCAATCGGATTTCATAGATTGTTCCTTTGTTGGATTGAACAAGCAGAGTTTGGTCGTTCTCTTCTACCTCTGTACTGAAGAGATCACCTACAAATTCTTGCTCTGCAACTGCACCAGCCAAGAAGACACGATGCGGTTTGTTTTTCAATTCACGCAAGACTTGTAATCCTCGTTTGGCACGGCTGGTTGCTGGAATTTCCTCAATGGAAACACGTTTCAAACTTCCACGCTGGGTCAAGAGGTAGAAGGACGAGGTATTACAGATAAAGGCCGATTGGAGGACATCATCTTCTTTCAGGTTCATAGCCTTGACACCTGCTGCCTTGGCACCAACAACCGGAACCTCTTCAATATTGAAACGCAGTGCATAACCATTTTGACTAACCAAGACAACATCATCTAGTTTAATCGGAGCCACTGCTACAATCTGATCTGTATCGTCTTTGAGCTTAGCATACTTGACAGACTTAGATCTATAGGTCCGCCATGGAGTAAATTCTTTTCGCTCTACCCGTTTGATTTGACCAAGGCGAGTCGCTGCAAAGTAGGTTGTCGCATCGTCAAACTGATCCAGTACTTCCACATAAAGTATTTCTTCATTCGTTTCAAAGTTTGTGATGGTTTGGCTCAGATGCTCTCCGATGTCCTTCCAACGAATATCTGCCAACTCATGGATTGGTCTGTAGATGACATTTCCAAGACTTGTGAACATCAAGAGGTGCTGGGTTGTCTTGGCAGATTGAACAAAAATCAAACGGTCATCATCACGCTTGCCAATTTCTTCCAAGGTGGAAGCCGCAAAGGAACGTGGACTGGTACGCTTGATGTAACCTGCCTTGGTCACGCTGACGTAGGTATCTTCCTCAGCGATAAGACTAGCTGTATCAATCTCAATTGCTTTCGCAGTATCTTCTAAAGAACTCAAACGAGGAGTTGCAAATTTCTTCTTGACCTCACGAAGTTCTTTCTTCATGAGATTGTACATAGTCCTTTCATCACCGATAATAGCCGCCAGCATAGCAATCTTCTCACGAAGCTCTGCTTCTTCTTCCTGCAAGACAACCACATCGGTATTGGTCAAACGGTACAGTTGCAAAGTTACGATAGCCTCAGCCTGTTCTTCCGTAAAATCATAGCTAACTTTGAGGTTTTCCTTGGCGTCCGCCTTATTCTCAGAAGCACGGATAAGAGCAATGACTTCATCCAAAATCGAAATCACACGAATCAAACCTTCGACGATATGGAGACGTTTCTCAGCCTTTTCTTTGTCAAAGCGTGAACGCGCCAAAATCACTTCACGACGGTGGGCGATGTAGCTAGACAAGATTGGAACAATCCCAACCTGACGAGGTGTGAAATTGTCAATCGCCACCATATTAAAGTTGTAGTTGATTTGTAGGTCGGTGTACTTAAATAAGTAGTTGAGAACAAGCTCAGTATTAGCGTCTTTCTTAAGTTCGATAGCGATACGAAGACCATCACGGTCAGACTCATCACGAACCTCAGCAATCCCAGCTACCTTGTTATTAACACGAACATCATCGATTTTCTTGACTAGATTGGCCTTATTGATTTCATAAGGAATCTCAGTAATAACGATTTGTTCCTTACCACCTTTTAGCTTTTCAATTTCAGTCTTGGAACGAACAACCACGCGCCCTTTCCCAGTCTCATAAGCTTTCTTGATTTCATCACGACCCTGAATAATAGCCCCTGTAGGGAAGTCTGGTCCAGGCAAGAATTCCATGAGTTTATCAATCTTTGCAGTTGGGTGGTCAATCATGTAAACTGCAACATCTATGACCTCAGCTAAATTATGGGGAGGAATGTCTGTGGCATAACCAGCCGAAATCCCAGTCGAACCATTGACCAAGAGGTTTGGAAAGGCTGCTGGCAAGACCGTTGGTTCTTTCTCCGTATCGTCAAAGTTCCATGCAAAAGGAACTGTCTTTTTCTCGATATCCTGAAGAAGGTAGCCTGCAATTTCAGACAAACGTGCCTCAGTATAACGCATAGCCGCAGGAGGATCTCCGTCCATAGAACCGTTATTACCGTGCATTTCAACTAGAATCTCACGATTTTTCCAGTTCTGTGACATACGAACCATGGCATCATAGATAGAAGAATCCCCGTGTGGGTGGAAATTCCCCATGATGTTCCCGACTGACTTGGCCGACTTACGGTAGCTCTTGTCAAAAGTATTGCTATCCTTATTCATAGAATAAAGAATACGGCGCTGAACCGGCTTCAACCCATCACGAATATCTGGCAAAGCCCGGTCTTGAATAATATACTTGGAGTAGCGACCAAAGCGCTCTCCCATGATGTCCTCCAGGGACATGTTTTGAATGTTAGACATAGGATATAAAGCCCGTAAAATACCAATTGAAAATAGAAAATTCTTGCAGTTAGCGATGCTCACAAGAGAATTTATCTTTTTCACACAGTATCTAGGGCGTGTTCAACTCCTTTCAAAGAATGTAGAGTAGGTTTTGTAGAATAAAGGATATTTTACGGAAATTAGTCCCGTGTTCAGTTACTACAAATAACCAAACGACCCTTTCTGTAGTTTAATGTGTTTAAAATGCGTTGCTTCAGTTAATAAGAAATTTCACATAGCATTCAGGGCGCGTTTAACTCCTTTCGAAGAATGTAGAGTAAATACTATGGAAAAAGAAAAAATATAGAGTAAGTCACTTCCATCCAATTCCTGTATCGTCATTTCCACTTAAAATGTCTACTTCACAAATCCTCGTTTATACTTGATATGACTGGCGATATTGCTATCTACATCTTTCCTATCCCAAAGTTGAAGTTCCCATGGATAGTAAAAATTACTTTTATTTTTAAAATAGATATGAATACCGACATAGCCATCTTTATCACGTAAATACCAGTTTTTTAGTCCGTAAATCTCTTGCCAATCATCTAATTTATCCATGACTTGAGCTATCTCTTTGGAACTTAAAATCATACGAGCACCAAAAATATCATTAAGAATTGAATTCACAGGATAGCCCTCTTGACGCTCTGAAAAACGTGTAATTTTATCTAAAATAGACTCAGAAGTTTTGACACGATAAACATAGGCAATATCTTGGACATCCGCTTTCATCAGATAATCATTAATTGACTCATGTAAATTCAGACGGTAGGACAAAATCGCTTTAGTCGGAACTTTTGAAAAGGTATGCTTGAGATTTATTTTTTCCACCTTACCCGTTTCAAAATAATCTTTAGAATATTCTCGATGAATACGATTAATCTCTGTAATGAGGCGTTCCACTTTTTCAATCATGAGTCTTCTCCTCTCGCTTTTTCATTTTTCCAGTTATTCCCAAACTTCTTCACTCTTTCCTCAGCATACTCAATCATCTTCTCAGCCACTTCTTTATCGTAGTCAAAGCCCAGCTTTTGAGCAAGTCTTTGAGCTTCTCTATGGAAAAGTTGCATCGTAGTCAATAAAGACTGAGTGATTTTATCTATACTTGAAAAATCAAGCAAATCTGAGAATTCCTTCTTTTGCTCAGCAGGTAAATAGTTAAAAAGATGCTTATAATTCTTGCCGACGTCTACTTTCCCCCTATCACTTGCTACCTGCCAAGCCAAAATTTTCAAGAATTCTTGCTGACAAATGCCGTAAAGATGGTCAATCGCGTAGATGAGCTGATTCCGACAAATCCCTTTAACCACGTAAGATGACACCCACCAAAATTCATTGCAGGAATTTTTAAAATCTGTCTCAGTAGCTGGATGTATCCAGAAACGCTTTGGACTGGGAGAATAGGACTCAAACAAGCCCTTCTTATCTTCTAAAACAGTGAATCCTGCTTCACTGTCCACCCATTCTTGAATGTGTTCTTTAGGACAAAGAGTCAAATCGATACGATTGCCATCTTCAAAGAGCATGAGGTAGAGACGACGATGGTCAAGCTGGACATGCTGTTCAATCAGGCGTTTGCCAAACTGATCTAGCCAAGAAAGGTCACTCGTCAGATTATCTAAATCATCCACGATATAGACCACGTCATAGTCTTGAAATTCATCTGTTTGAACCTTTTGGTTTGTCCGTGAACCAGACATGGCGATAGCTTTAACTTGTAAAGTTTTGGCAGTTTGTAAAATCAGATCTAGCATTTCTGTTTCAATTCTCATGTCAGCACCTTCTCATTTTATAGGTTACCAAGCGTCTGATTCTTCTTACTGGATAGTTTTTATACTATAATTCCCCTGTCTTGTAAAGACTGTATCCTTCGTAGTAGTATGAAGCATCTACTCTCTTAAAGAAACTGGTCTGAGTAAGGTCATCCGTCAAGTTATTGAGGAGCAAATACTTGAGTTCTCCAGTCGATACTGCACTACGCTTCATGGCATTCAGGTATTCATCCTTATCTATAGCATTCCAGTCTACCACTTTGCCCAGTTTCTGACGAAGCATACAATCTAGCCAAATCCGCATTGCGCGTCCATTCCCCTCACGGAAAGGATGGGCAATATTCATATCCGCATACTTATCAACTACTTGATCAAAATTATCATGAGGAAGTTTGTCAATATACTGCAAGGATTGCTCTAAAAAAATACGGGGGGCAAATTGAAAGTTATCCTTTGCAATATTGACATCACGGATTTTTCCAGCGAAATCATAGATACCTGAAAAAAGATAGTGGTGAATAGCTGACAGCCCTGCAAATGTCCCAACTTCCATCTTGAACAAGTCTCCTGTCTGAAAAAGCAGGGCGGCTTGTTTTTTTGTCAGTTTTTCTTCTGCATCTGCCAGCTGGGCTGAGTTTGTAATGCCTAGTTTATTTTCCAATACCATATCTTCCCCTTATTAACGCCATTTTGTATAGAAAACAGGGTGCCCTTTAGCAATATGTTCTTTCAGTTCATCTGGCAACTTAAACTCTACAATGTCTGTAGTAACCCTTGGTAAGTAAGCAAAATCTCCGTTGAGTCCGCTAAAATAGAAACCATTTTCCTTAGCCTCTTTGTCCAATGAAAATATCACTTTTGGAATAAAATACTCATAATCAGGCTCTCTATTACAAATCATATTTCTTACATCCAAAATAGATGTTTTCGCATCCAACACATCAAGTACTTTCCCATACTCTGCATGACTTATTTTGAACAATCTAATCTTTGCAGCTCCTTTAGGTTTCTTATTCTCCATTTACTGGATCCTCCTTCTTACTTTTTTCAATGTAAACTTTTTGTAAGGTGTAAATAAATAGCTATTATCAAAACTCAACTTGTCCTTTTTAGGGAAAAACTGCCTAAAAATTAGGACAGCTACTCCCTAAAAAGGACAGATATACTGAACTATCTTGCTACTACTTCCTTAGTCGCAGCAATTTTTTTGTCAGCCCAGATGACTAAATCCTTGATAACTAATTTCTCCACTGCTCGAACAAAGTCAGACATAAATGTATAGTCGATTTGATTATTTTTGATAGGAAGCTTAACATCTGTCTCTTTTAATACTTTTTCATTAAAAGAGCTACTTCCCCAACTAAATGTAGAGAAACTCTTTCTTAATGAAGTAATTAAATAAAGAGCTTTATACCTATCCAATTCTACTTCTTTAGTGCGCAATACCTTAATTTTATCTCCTGTGAAATAGGGTTCTTTTTGATAAAACATCGTTGCCGTATCTTGACCAAAACTAATTGTGTTGGCAGGATTGAGAAATTCTTCACTCTCTGTAATATAACCTCGAATCCCATTGTTACTATCTCCACGAGCTACATAAGGAAACTTTCCTCCAAACTCAATCATATTTGCATTGAATTTCTTTTTACTACTGGATAAGTTAAAGACCTGAGAAAGTTGGAATACCTCCGACTCCTCTACTCTACTCTTAGTATCGGAAAGTTTTGCAAACTTGTCAAGTACTTTTTCATCATTTTTTGTAAGATGATAATCCCTAAGATTTGTTACAGTTAGATAAGACTCGAGCGTCTCGATGCGTTCAGACTCGAGCGTCTCGATGCGTTCAGACTCGAGCGCTTTGATGTAGCTTTCCATGTATGAAAATGCTAATTTGTTATTGAGAGTTGGAAGTTTAACTAGGAGGTCATGAGATTTAGAAGAGCGTAGCTTATTTCCAAAATCAAATTTACCAACTAAAGATTTTTGAATTGAAGATGCTAAAAATAACATGGAGTGTTCACTATACTCTTCGTCATTCCAGTAGACACCCACATCATCTGATGCGCTAAATTCATAATTTCGATAAAAAACATTTCCAAAAATATCAATAGTCAGAGAATTTTTTGGAAAAATAGTCATCTTATTCCCAATATGTCTAACGACACCCGTATTAGTCACTCCTGCCATCACAAATGGTAAAAGGCCATCTATCTGATCTGCTTTCGTTAGACGGGAACCCTGAACAATATTACCAAATAAATCTCCTATCCGATACTCTCTCCACTCGCCCCCACTTGCTTCAAATTCCTCTTCCAATTTTTGAAGGCGAGGGCTTAGGCTTTTTTTGAGCTATCTTCCCCCTTGTTTTTCAGGAGTTGTTCCACTTCCCAAGCTAAGTAGTCAGTAACAGTCTTTTTAAAATCATCCAAGGTTGGTTTTGTATCAATGATCTAGTGCTGTTCGAAATTCCAATCATTACCCTTGTCAGTGATAAAGTCCTCAATAAAGATAGCATCTAAATCCCAAAGTTCTTTACTCACTTCCGCTCTCTTTCCAGCCTTATAAATTTTAATCACATCTTGGTAACGCTGGATAGGATTATCAACCTCTGAAATACCTCGCTTAGCACGTTTAAAACCGTCATTTCTAAAGTCAATAAATTTAACCGTCTGGTCGTAATCGTGTGCCTCATGAGCCTTAAAAATGTAGATAGAAGTCTGGACTCCTGCCATGGGAACAAAAAGGTCAACAGGCATTTTGATAGAAGCAAGTAGGGTATGCTTTTTCAAAATAGCTTTAGCTGTCTTTGTTGCCTTACCAGAACCAGCACTATCTTGAATGATAATGGCACCTAGGCCACCACGCTCCATCTTATCCAAACCATAGGCTATAAAAGGAAGACCATTTTCTTCATAAGAGAAAGGGGGATTCAGCAAGACACGATTAGCTTTAAAATCCGTAAACAGACTCTCAGGACGATTGAATGCAGAACCTTTTTCAATTCGACTAGATCCATCTCCACGAAGAATCATATTGGTTGTCGCTAAGGTATACATCTCTGCATTAAGTTCTATTCCTAGCAGGTTATCTTTCTTGAGCTTCGCAATCTCCTCGTTGGCTCGAGAAGTCCCCTTCCCAAAACTGATATTTGCATGATCTATCATCAACTCCATCGCTGAAATGAGGAAACCAGCTGAACCAGTCGCCAAATCCATAACCTTGCTCTCACTTGTTATCCCCAGAATTTGCGCCATCATTTTGGTAACATAAGGAGGGGTCAGAACAATACCAATTTCTTTTCCATCTCCCAAAGCATACTTTAGAAATTCGGAGTACATCTCCCCCATAATATCGATATGTCCACCCAAACCATCAATGGACTTGAAAATATTCTCATAGATAAAAGTGAAGATTTGCTTGGTAACAGAATTTTCCTTTTGAGGGAGAAGTTGTGCTACTTCTTTGTCATTGGTAATCAACTCGTCACGCTGGCTATCTTTGGAAATTTCTCCAAAAGAAGCCAACATGAGAGTTTTCTTATCTTCATTGATTTCACGTTCATCTAGGAAAGCCTTGATTTGATCAACAACTTTCTTACCATCACGCTTGGTTTCAGACTGCACACCTTTTAAATCGTCAGGTATTAAGCCCTCATCAACCTTTTTGCCCTTACAATCTACGATATCCTGCATAGATAATAGCATACCAGACACATAAAGCACCCGTTGAGGAGCTGTGATATTATGGTTGTGCATCAATTTATTGAGCTTTTTAGCATAGCCTTGCAAGGTCGCTTGACTATCAATCAGAATTTGGTGTTTTTCTTCTTCGCTCAAAACAGCATCTTTGTAGAATATCTCAAAGGTGGACTCATTTTCCAAAAAATCAAAAGTCGTTACCTTTGATAGCTCTTTATAGGCATTAGGAGCAGAACCAAAGACATAATAAACTTTGATAGTCACATTTTCTTCGTTATCACCTGCAACACCAACTGCGACGGCTTCATGATATTTACCACTATCAATAACTGCCCTCGCATAATGCAAAACCCCATTCACCGCAAAATCACTAATTGATTTATCATCAAACTTAATACCGTCCTTTGTTTGAGCAACTAGCTTAGATAATTTGAGTTTGTTTTCAATCAAGATAGGAACTTGTTTGTATTTTTCAATATGAAAATCTGGTTTTCCAAAATTAGTCTTAGTTTGCGTCTTAGCCGCTCCCTTAAGCGCCTCTTTGAGATAAGCACTCATAGCAGATTCTTCATTATAATCCTGCAATTTTTTCAAACCAAGATTTTCAAACTGCTTTTTCACATAGTCATTCACATCCGACTCTAATTTCCAGTTTACTAACATATTATTTTCTTTCATTAAAACACTGTCGCTTCTTCCAACGTAAACTTGACATTATCCTCAATCCATTTACGGCGTGGTTCGACTTTATCTCCCATGAGGACATTGACGCGGCGTTCGGCGCGAGCTAGGTCTTCAATGGTGACACGGATGAGTGTACGGGTTTCTGGATTCATAGTTGTTTCCCAGAGTTGATCCGCATTCATCTCACCAAGTCCCTTGTAGCGTTGGAGGGTTGCGCCTTTGCCAAACTGATTGCGGAGTTCTTCTAGCTCTCCGTCCGTCCAAGCATAGGCCACTTCTTCTTTCTTGCCTTTTCCTTTTGACATCTTGTAAAGAGGCGGGAGGGCGATATAAACATGTCCTGCCTCAACTAGCGGACGCATGTAGCGGTAGAAAAATGTCAAGAGCAAGGTCTGGATATGGGCTCCATCAGTATCGGCATCGGTCATGATAATGATCTTGTCATAGTTGGCATCTTCAATAGAGAAGTCTGCCCCAACACCCGCACCAATAGTATAAATCATGGTGTTAATTTCCTCATTTTTGAGAATATCCGCCATCTTAGCCTTAGCTGTATTGATAACTTTACCTCGAAGGGGCAAGATAGCCTGGAACTTGCGGTCACGACCTTGCTTGGCAGAGCCACCGGCAGAGTCACCCTCAACCAGATAGAGTTCATTCTTAGCAGGATTCTTAGACTGGGCTGGGGTCAATTTCCCAGACAACAAACCCTTGTCTTTTTTATTTTTCTTCCCATTTCGGCTCTCATCACGCGCCTTACGTGCTGCCTCACGAGCATCACGGGCCTTGATAGCCTTGCGAATGAGATTAGAAGCCAATTCCCCATTTTCCATAAGGAAGAAGGTCAACTTATCCGCCACAATGCCATCCACAACGGGACGAGCAAGAGGACTTCCTAGCTTGTCCTTGGTCTGTCCCTCAAACTGCAAATGTTCTTCAGGAACCAAGATAGAAAGAACGGCAGCAAGTCCCTCACGGTAGTCTGAACCTTCAAGGTTTTTATCTTTTTCCTTGAGAAGCCCCGTCTTACGCGCATAGTCATTCATGACCTTGGTAATAGCGGACTTGAGTCCTGTCTCGTGCGTTCCACCGTCCTTGGTGCGAACGTTATTGACAAAGGACAAAATATTATCTGAAAATCCGTCATTATACTGAAGCGCAACTTCCACTTGAAAACCATTGTCTTCCCCTTCAAAGTAAAGAACTGGCGTCAAGGTTTCCTTATCTTCGTTCAGATAAGAAACAAAGTCCTGCACCCCATTTTCATAATGGAACTCAATCGCTTCATCTGTTCGCTTATCTGTCAGAGACAAGGTCACATTTTTCAAGAGAAAGGCTGATTCATTGAGACGTTCTGAAATGGTATTGTACTTGAAGTCTGTCGTAGAAAAGATAGTCGCATCCGGCATGAAGGTAACCTTGGTACCTGTTTTAGACTTGGGTGCTGTACCAATTTTCTTCAAGGTCGTGACAGGTTTTCCACCATTTTCAAAACGTTGCTTGTAAACTGCGCCATCACGAGTAATTTCAACTTCTAACCAGCTAGAAAGGGCATTAACAACGGAAGAACCCACCCCGTGAAGTCCACCTGATGTCTTATAACCACCTTGACCAAATTTTCCTCCGGCATGAAGGATGGTAAAGATAACCTCAACAGTTGGAATTCCCATAGCGTGCATACCCGTCGGCATCCCACGACCATGGTCTTGAACCGTTAAACTCCCATCTTTATTGATGGTCACATCAATACGATCGCCAAACCCAGACAGGGCTTCATCGACTGCATTATCGACAATTTCCCAGACTAGGTGGTGGAGACCAGCACCATCGGTCGATCCGATATACATCCCTGGACGTTTTCGAACTGCATCCAACCCTTCTAGCACCTGAATGGCATCATCATTATAATTGTTAATATTGATTTCCTTTTTTGACACAAGGAACCTCCTATTCGTTCATCTTTACTATTCTACAGGTTTTCCAAGGATTTTGCAAAATTTTTCTTTCTCCGATGTGACAATTTCAGAAGTGATTCTCTGCCTTTCTTTTCCATTTCATGATATAATAGGAGTATGATGACAATAGTTTTATTAATCCTAGCTTATCTGCTGGGTTCGATTCCGTCTGGTCTCTGGATTGGACAAGTATTCTTTCAAATCAATCTGCGCGAGCATGGTTCTGGAAATACTGGAACAACCAATACTTTCCGCATTTTAGGTAAGAAAGCAGGTATGGCGACCTTTGTGATTGACTTTTTCAAAGGAACCCTAGCAACACTTCTTCCAATTATGTTTCATCTTCAAGGTGTTTCGCCTCTCATCTTTGGACTTTTGGCTGTTATTGGCCATACCTTCCCTATCTTTGCAGGATTTAAGGGTGGCAAGGCTGTCGCAACTAGCGCTGGAGTGATTTTCGGATTTGCGCCTGTCTTCTGTCTCTACCTTGCAGTTATTTTCTTTGGAACCCTCTATCTTGGTAGTATGATTTCGCTATCTAGTGTCACAGCATCTATCGCGGCTGTCATCGGAGTTCTACTCTTTCCACTTTTTGGTTTTATCCTGAGCAATTATGACCCTCTCTTCATCGCTATTATCCTGGCTCTTGCTAGCTTGATTATCATTCGCCATAAGGACAATATCACACGCATCAAAAATAAAACTGAAAATTTGGTCCCTTGGGGATTGAACTTGACCCACCAACATCCTAAAAAATAAAACGCCAGTTCTGTATGTACTGACGTTTTTTGTATGCTTATTTTGATTTGATATAGTTGATACCATCTGCTTTTGGTGCGACTGCTTTTCCAAAGAAAGCTGCCAAGACTAGAATTGTCAAAACATAAGGTGCGATTTGAAGGTAAACCGCAGGAACTCCTTGTAGGAACGGCAATTGAGAACCGATAACAGCCAAACTTTGTGAAAGCCCAAAGAAGAGACTAGATAGCATGGCTCCGATTGGATTCCATTTTCCGAAAATCATCGCAGCAAGAGCGATAAATCCAGGTCCAACAATAGTTGTCACTGAAAAGTTAACTGAGATTGATTGAGCATAAATCGCTCCGCCAATTCCACCTAGGAAACCTGAAATAATAACTCCAAAATATCTCATCTTGTAGACATTGATTCCCAAGGTATCCGATGCTTGAGGATGTTCACCGACAGAGCGGAGACGAAGACCAAATCGAGTCTTGAAGAGGATAAACCAAGCAAGGAATGAGAAGGCAATGGCCAGATAACCAAGAAGACTAGTTGACTTGAAGAAGATATCACCAATCACTGGGATATTTGCCAAGACTGGGAAATCAAAGCGTCCAAAAGTCTGACTTAGGTTGTCGGTTTGTCCTTTGTTATAAAGAACTTTCACCAAGAAAACAGCCAAGGCAGGCGCCATCAAGTTCAAGACAGTACCGCTGACAACATGGTCTGCACGGAAATGAACCGTTGCTGCTGCGTGGATGATAGAAAAGATTCCCCCTACCAATCCTGCTACAAGCAAGGATAGCCATGGGGTTGCTGCTCCAAATTGTTCTGCAAATTCAAGGTTAAAGACAACTCCAGAAAAGGCACCCATAACCATAATTCCTTCAAGACCGACGTTTACCACACCACCACGTTCAGAGAAAACACCACCAATACTTGTAAAGATGAGGGGTGCTGAATAAATCAGCATAGAAGACACCAAGAGGGTGAGCAAGGTTGTAATAGACATCTTTACTTACCTCCTTTAACTTGTTTTTTCGGTTTGACAAAGCGTTCGATAAGGTAATGAACACTGACAAAGAAGATAATAGACGCTGTTACAATGCTAACAAGCTCAGACGGTACCTGCGCCGCATTCATACCAGGAGCTCCAACTTGGAGAACACCAAACAGAAAGGCTGCAAAGAGAATACCAATTGGTGAGTTGGCCGCAAGCAGACTAACCGCCATCCCGTTAAATCCAACAGCCAATGACGCCCCCTGAACATAGACATTCTGGAAGGTTCCAAGTCCTTCAACAGCTCCACCAAGACCAGCCAAGGCACCTGAAATAATCATTGAGAGGATAATCGTTCTTTTTGCAGAAATACCAGCATATTCTGAAGCATGTGGATTAAGACCAACCGCACGAATTTCAAAACCAAGGGTTGTTTTCTTGAGCATAAACCAAATGACTGCAACGGCAATGAGAGCAAAGAAAATACCAATATTCATCCGTGAGTTACCAGTCAATTCAGATAACCAAGGTGTCTGATAGGTTGCATTAGCCCCGACACGAATGGTCGAATCTGTACTTTGCATGAATTCTTTAGGAAAGGCATGGATAAAGGCATTCCCTACATACAAGACAATGTAGTTCATCATGATGGTGACGATAACCTCTGACGTCCCTAGATAAGCTCTCAGAATACCCGGAATCGCTCCGACAATCCCACCAGCAATCAAGGCAATCACAATAGTTGCCAGAATCATCAAGGGACGGGGCATATCTGGATGCGACAAGGCAAACCAACCGCTTAGAATCCAACCTGCCAAAGCCTGACCAGGAAGTCCGACGTTAAAGAAACCTGCACGACTGGCAACGGCAAAACCAAGACCAATCAAGACCAAAGGCCCCATTGCACGGAAGATTTCCCCAATCCCACGGAGGCTACCAAAGGCTGTGTAGAACAATTCTTCGTAGCCCCAAATAGCATCATAACCGAAGATCCACATGACAATGGCTCCAAGTAAAATTCCTAGGAATACAGAAATCAAGGGAACCGAAATTTGTTGTAATTTTTTAGACATCACTCTTCTCCTTTCCCAAGTTTCCACCAGCCATCAAGACACCAAGTTCTTGTTTATTGGTTGTTTCTGGTGATACAATACCTTGAATCTTACCATCGTGGATAACGGCAATACGGTCTGAGACGTTTAAAATCTCATCCAATTCAAAGCTGACAACAAGGACAGCCTTCCCATTATCACGCTCTTCAATCAAGCGTTTGTGGATATATTCAATGGCACCGACATCCAAACCACGAGTTGGCTGGCTGACGATAAGGAGATCAGGATCTCGATCAATTTCACGAGCAATAATTGCTTTTTGTTGATTTCCTCCTGAGAGTGCAGCTGCAGGAACAAATTCACTGGCAGCACGAACATCAAACTCTTCCATTAGCTTTTTAGCATAAGAAGTAATATTTGAATAGTTCAAAATTCCATTTTTACTATGTGGTTCTTTATAGTAGGTTTGAAGGGCAATATTTTCAGAAATCATCATTTCCAAAATCAAACCATCACGGTGACGGTCTTCTGGAACATGCCCAACACTCAACTCTGTAATTTGTCGTGAGTGCAAGCCTACAGTTGAATTTCCTTTTAGCTCGATGCTCCCAGATTCAACCTTGCGAAGACCTGTGATGGCTTGAATCAGTTCAGACTGACCATTTCCATCAATCCCCGCAATCCCAACAATCTCTCCAGCACGAACATCCAAGGATAGATTTTTCACAGCCGGGACACCGCGGTTTTCATTAACCACCAAGTCTTTAATAGACAAGACCACTTCTTTTGGTTGAGATGCTTGTTTCCCTGTTTTAAAGGAAACAGAACGTCCTACCATCATTTCCGCCAAATCAGCATTAGTAGCCCCTGCAATTTTGACGGTTTCAATTGATTTCCCACGACGGATAACTGTAACGCGGTCAGAAACTGCGCGAATCTCGTCCAACTTGTGGGTAATCAAGATAATTGATTTTCCTTCTTTGACAAGATTTTTCATAATAGCCATCAATTCATCAATTTCTGATGGAGTCAAAACAGCCGTTGGTTCGTCAAAAATAAGAATATCAGCTCCCCGATAAAGGGTTTTTAAAATTTCTACACGTTGTTGAGCTCCAACTGAGATGTCTGCCACCTTGGCAGAAGGGTCCACAGCTAAGCCATAACGTTCAGAAAGAGCCTTGATTTCTTTGCTAGCTCCAGCAATATCTAGTACACCATTTTTAGTCAATTCACTTCCTAAAATGATGTTTTCAGCCACCGTGAAAGCTTCTACCAACATAAAGTGCTGGTGAACCATTCCGATTCCCAAGCCAGCTGCTTTAGATGGGGAGTCGAGGTTGACAACTTGACCGTTGACCGCGATTTCACCACTAGTTGGTTCAAGAAGTCCTGCTAACATGTTCATGAGCGTGGACTTTCCAGCCCCATTTTCTCCTAAAAGTGCATGAATTTCACCCTTTCGTAGGTGCAGGTTGATGTTGTCGTTGGCAACAAATTCGCCAAACACCTTGGTAATATCACGCATCTCTATGACATTTTCGTGTGCCATGTGCTCTTCCTTTCAGAGTCTTATTTTATTTCAATAAAACTTGCTAGTTTGTCTAGTAGCAAGCTTTACTGAGACAAAATGACTTTGTCTCAACTCTTAAAAAAGCGACCGAGGGCCGCTTCCTAAGAAATGACTTCCATCCATTATTTTGCAGGAACTTTTACGCTTCCATCAAGGATTTTAGCTTTAGCATCTTCGACAGCTTTTTTACCTTCTTCTGAAAGGTTTGTTACTACCAAGTCAACCCCTTTATCCTTCAATGAGTAAACGATTACTTGACCACCAGGGAATTCACCTTTTTCTGCTTTGTTAGAAATATCTTTTACAGTTGTACCAACTTGTTTCAAAGTAGATACAAGAACAAAGTTTGATTCTTTACCATCTTTAGAAGTGTATTTACCTTCTGCTTCTTGGTCACGGTCAACACCGATAACCCAAACTTTTTCATTTTCAGGACGGCTTTCGTTAAGTGATTTTGCTTCTGCAAAGACACCAGCACCTGTACCACCAGCTACTTGGTAAACAATATCTGCACCGGCTGCGTATTGTGCGGCTGCAATTGTTTTACCTTTAGCAGCATCACCAAATGAACCAGCGTAGTCAACTTGTACTTTGATAGATGGGTCTACTGACGCAACACCAGCCTTGAATCCTGCTTCAAAACGAGAGATAACTTCTGACTCCTGCCCACCTACAAAACCAACTTGTTTTGTTTTAGTTGTTTTTGCTGCAGCTACACCTGCAAGGTAACCTGACTCATTATCAGCGAAAGTTACGCTCGCAACATTCTTTTGATCTTTAATCACATCATCAATCAAGACATAGTTCAAGTCAGAATGTTCTTTAGCTGCTTCTTCAACCGCATTGTGAAGGGCAAAACCAACACCGAAGATTAGGTTGTAACTTCCAGCCGCTTGTTGCAAGTTGTTAGCGTAGTCAGCTTCACTTGTTGATTGGAAGTAAGTGAAACCGTTATCTTTTGAAAGATTGTGTTCTTTACCCCAAGCCTGCAAACCTTCCCAAGCTGATTGGTTGAATGATTTGTCATCAACACCACCAGTATCAGTGACGATTGCTGCTTTTGTCTTCACATCAGAAGATGAATCTGCCTTACGAGAAGAGCGGTTACCACATGCAGCAAGTCCAACTGCTGCCACTGCTACTAGGCCAAGACCTAGCCATTGTTTCTTGTTCATTACTGAACCTCCTAAATAAGATGTGCAACGATGTTGCAAGTATGGATTGGTTGGCCGCAAGGACCGTGCCACTCAGAGAGCGACTCAGACTAATTTAAGTCTGTAAAAGAGTATGGAAGTAATTCCCCGACCGTCATCTCGACCGTCGATTTATCTTTTGCGACTAAGGTCACTTTTAGATCTTGTTCAAAAAATTCGACCATTACTTGGCGACAAGCACCACATGGTGAAATCGGTTTTTCAGTTTGACCATAAACAATCAGCTCTGAAAATTCTCTTTGCCCTTCAGATACAGCCTTAAAAATGGCTGTTCTCTCACCGCAATTGGTCAAAGGATAGCTAGCATTTTCGATATTCACTCCCGTGTAAACACTTCCGTCTTTGGCTACTAAAACTGCTCCGATAGGAAAGTGAGAATAGGGGACATAGGCATGTTTGCTGGTTTCAATTGCCAGTTCAATCAACTCAGTAGTCGCCATCTGCCAATTCTCCTTTTAGAATGGCTACCCCAGCTGACGTTCCGATACGGGTCGCCCCTGCTTCTACAAAGGCTAGAGCATCTGCATAAGAACGAGCTCCACCAGCAGCCTTGACACCCATCTCAGTTCCAACTGTTTCACGCATTAGTTGAACATCTGCTATCGTAGCACCACCAGTTGAAAAGCCAGTAGATGTTTTGACAAAGTCAGCTCCAGCTTTTTGGGCTAATTGGCAAGCCACAACTTTTTCTTGGTCTGTCAGAAGGCACGCTTCAATAATGACTTTCACTAACTTGTCACCACTTGCTTCTACAACAGCACGGATGTCCGATTCAACCAAGGCTAAATTACCTGATTTGAGAGCCCCAACATTGATCACCATATCAATCTCATCTGCACCATTTTGGATAGCTTCTTTTGTCTCAAAAGCTTTCACAGTTGAAGTTGTTGCCCCCAAAGGGAAACCTACTACTGTGCAGACCTTGACATCTGTGCCTTCAAGCCCTTTTTTGGCATGTTCAACCCAGGTCGGATTAACGCAAACACTGGCAAAATCATACTCTCTAGCCTCAGACAACAAACTATCAATTTGTTTTTCCTTTGCATCTTGCTTTAAAAGCGTATGATCGATATATTTATTTAATTTCATATTCGGATTCTCCTGCGGTTTATGAGATAATTTCTATAATTTCTCGTAAACTTTGCACCCTATCATTTATTTTAACATATTTTTGAAAATCTGTAACTAGCTGAGGAGAAATTTTTCCATTTGTGTATACTTTTGCAACAATTTCTCCCTTTTGAACGGAATCTCCCACCTTCTTTTCAAAAACAATTCCTGTTTCATAGTCCAAGGCATCAGACTTGACTGCACGGCCTGCCCCCAGTCTCATGGCATAAAGCCCAAATTCCATTGCTGGAAGAGCTGAAATGACACCCGTTTCCTGAGCAGGGATTTCCACCACATGGGTAACATTGACAGGACGATAGAGGTCTTCCAAGTCTCCACCTTGGGCTTGGACCATCTCCTCAAACTTAGCCAGTGCTTGACCATTTTCAAGATGTTGGCGAACTTCTTCAACTGTTTTATTTACATTTGCCAAACCAAGCATAATTTGAGCCAACTCACATATGAAGTGAGTAATATCCTGACGGCCTTGCCCTTGTAAAATCTCCAGTGCTTCAAGGATCTCCAGACGATTTCCAATCGCTCGTCCCAAGGGCTGACTCATATCCGTAATCACTGCTACCGTCTTTCGACCAACTGCCTTACCAAGTTCCACCATGGTTTGAGCCAATTCACGCGCCTCATCAACCGTCTTCATGAAGGCACCCTCACCGACAGTCACGTCTAGCAAAATAGCATCCGCTCCTGCCGCGATTTTCTTGCTCATCACCGAACTAGCAATCAAAGGAATCGTGTCAACAGTTGCGGTCACATCACGAAGGGCGTAGAGAAGCTTGTCAGCTTTAACCAGCTGGTCTGATTGCCCAATGACAGATACTCCAATATCCTGAACCTGACGAATAAAATCCTCTTGACTGCGTTCTACTTGATAGCCCTTAATGGACTCCAATTTATCAATTGTTCCACCAGTATGGCCGAGACCACGACCACTCATTTTTGCCACAGGTACACCGAAGCTAACAACAAGGGGAGCCAAAATCAAGGTCACCTTATCACCAACACCACCCGTAGAATGCTTGTCTACCTTAACCCCATCAATAGCTGATAAATCAAACTCTTGACCAGTCTTAACCATCTTCATAGTCAAATCTGAGATTTCTCGTGTCGTCATTCCTTTGAAATAAACAGCCATAGCAAAGGCAGACATCTGATAATCAGGAACAGTTCCTGACACATAGCCTTCAACTAGCCATTCAATTTCACTCGAAGTCAGTTCTTGACCATCTCGTTTTTTTTGGATTAAATCAACTGCTCTCATTCTTTCACACTTCTAAGGATATAGTATCCCTTATCTTTTTTGACGACTTCACAGTTGCCAAAGACATCTTCCATCTTGGACTTAGCACTTGGGGCCCCTTGTTTTTTCTGGATAACGATTGTTAAATCTCCACCAGTTTCCAAAAAATCTTTGCTTTTCTCAATGATTTCATGAACCACTTGCTTACCCGCACGGATAGGGGGATTTGAAATGACATGGTCAAATTTCCCTTTAACTTGTTCATAGATGTTGGACTGGAAAATCGTCGCTTCTACTTTATTTCGTTCAGCATTTTGTCGTGCCAAATCCAAAGCACGATTGTTGATATCGACCATGGTCGCCTGAACTCCATAAGCCTTTGCTAAAGACAAGCCCAAAGGTCCGTAACCACAGCCTACATCAAGGACAGTTTCTCCTTGATTGACCTCAAGACACTTGAGCAATAGTTGACTTCCAAAGTCAATCATTTTCTTGCTAAAAACACCCGCATCCGTTAAAAAGGTCATTTTTTCTCCCAACAAGTCCACTCTCAACTCATGAATGTCGTGAGCAGCGTCAGGATTTTCTGCATAGTACATTTTATTCATAACCCTATTCTATCATATTTTGGATCGAATTGTAAATCGTTTACATATCCAGAATAAAACAAAAAGATTGAAGGAAGGTGCGTTACAATAGCTCCCCTTCAATCTCTTTCAACTTTTATAAGCAACTTGTATTTCATCTAGGACTACAGCTATCATTGCCATGATAAAACACATAACACAAGATTTATTGTCTATCATCAGACGCATTTTGATTACTATTGCTTAATCATCAACAAAATTCCCAACAAAATGTTTAGATAAAAGCCCAACTGATAAGTTTGTGTCAGGATTTCCAAACTTGTCCAAAATCGTATCAAATCTTCTAGCGATCTTCTAGCGAAATAACCCTCTGTCGCAATCCATAGAACTAAAAAGAAATAACTACCAGCAGCAAGCCATTTCGTCCACCGTTTTTTTAGGAAGAAAGCAATCAAAAGCGAACAGATAAAGACAGCTGTTACAATGGCATGTTCCATCAAAAAAGTAAAACCGTAATAGATTTCCACAAAGCGTCTACCATTATCCGCATTGACTCCTTTTATAAAAGGTAAGGCAAAACTTAAAATAAAACAGAGTTCCAATAGGTAACGTTTCAAGATTTTCATAGTACACCTCCTATAAGTTATAAACCCCAAAGCCCCCTTTATAGCTGATAAGTCAGTAGAAAGCAGCTCCTACTTCATCAATAAATTGTTCATCCTCTATCTACTTATATTATATACTATTGACTTACCACATTCAAGAAACCGCTTTATTTTTTTAACTTTTTATGGTATGATAGACAAAATATCTAGGGGAAAACAAATGACCAACGAATTTTTACATTTTGAAAAAATCAGTCGCCAGACTTGGCAATCTTTACATCGAAAGACGACACCTCCTTTGACAGAAGAGGAATTAGAATCCATCAAGAGTTTTAATGACCAGATTAGCTTGCAGGATGTTACCGATGTCTATCTCCCCCTAGCCCATCTCATCCAGATTTACAAGCGTACCAAGGATGATTTGGCCTTTTCAAAAGGGATTTTCCTTCAACGTGAAAGCAAATCCCAGCCTTTTATCATTGGGGTTTCTGGGAGTGTTGCCGTTGGAAAATCCACAACCAGTCGCCTACTTCAAATCCTACTGTCCCGTACACTTACAGATGCTACGGTTGAGTTGGTAACAACTGACGGCTTTCTCTATCCCAACCAGACCTTGATTGAACAAGGGATTTTAAATCGTAAGGGATTTCCTGAAAGCTATGATATGGAAGCTCTTCTCAACTTCTTGGACTGCATCAAAAATGGACAAGATGTGGATATTCCTGTCTATTCTCATGAAATCTACGACATCGTACCTGAAGAGAAACAAAGTGTCAAAGCTGCTGATTTTGTGATTGTTGAAGGAATCAATGTCTTTCAAAATCCACAAAACGATCGTCTCTATATCACTGACTTCTTTGACTTTTCCATCTATGTAGATGCTGGAGTGGATGATATTGAGAGTTGGTATCTGGACCGTTTCTTGAAAATGCTGAGCCTAGCCCAAAACGACCCTAATAGCTACTATTATCGTTTTACACAAATGCCGATTGGGGAAGTGGAATCCTTTGCCCATCAGGTCTGGACCAGTATCAATCTCACAAATCTACAAAATTATATTGAACCAACCAGAAATCGTGCGGAAGTGATTCTTCATAAAAGCAAGAACCATGAAATCGATGAAATTTACTTAAAAAAGTAATTTTCCCTTGTCAAAACGTAAGTTTTCAGATATAATGGTATAGTTAGTAAATATGGAGGTAAGAACATTGGCAAACATTAAATCAGCTATCAAACGCGCTGAATTGAACGTTAAACAAAACGAAAAGAACTCAGCTCAAAAATCAGCTATGCGTACTGCTATCAAAGCTTTCGAAGCAAACCCATCTGAAGAACTTTTCCGTGCTGCTAGCTCAGCTATCGATAAAGCAGAAACTAAAGGTTTGATTCACAAAAACAAAGCAAGCCGCGATAAAGCTCGTCTTTCAGCTAAACTTGCTAAATAAGAAACAGTCCATAGAGGCTGTTTTTTTGTCTCCAAATTGGAAAAGGTAGAAAATGAAAATCGCAATTATCGGATATTCTGGTGCTGGTAAGTCAACGCTAGCTGAAAAGTTATCTCTCTACTACTCCATCCCAAAACTTCATATGGACACACTCCAATTTCAACCTGGTTGGCAAGACAGTGACCGTGATTGGATGTTAACCGAGATGAAAAATTTTCTCACCAAGCATGAAGCTTGGGTCATCGATGGTAATTATTCTTGGTGTTATTACGAAGAAAGAATGCAGGAAGCTAACCAGATCATCTTTTTAAACTTCTCTGCTTGGAATTGTTTGCTAAGAGCCTTTAAGCGCTATTTAAAATACAGAGGAAAAGTGAGAGAAAGCATGGCTAAGGGATGCCCCGAGCAATTCAACTGGGAATTTATTCGTTGGATTCTCTGGGATGGTCGAACAAAAAATGCTAAGGATAGATACCAATATTTAAACAATACTTACCCAGAAAAGATGCGTATTCTCCATTCTCAAGCAGAGATTGATTGTTTTTTGCAATCTCTTAAAAAATAGACGGTAGAGCAACATTTCATTAAGGTCACAGTATGGACTGAATGACTAAAAAAGGAAGATTTTCATCCAGAAAGTCTTCCTTTTGTGTTCTCTTTTATTCAGCAATCAAGGTTTCTAATCCAACCTTCATCATATCGGTGAAGGTATTTTGACGTTCTTCTGCAGTCGTGTCCTCATCTGGATTAACCAAGCTATCAGAGATTGTCATAATAGCTAGCGCATCAACATGGTGCTGAGCAGCCAGATAGTAAAGAGCTGCTGCTTCCATTTCCACAGCCTTGACCCCCCATTTACCAAGCTCAATGTTCTTTTCAAAGTAGTTTGAATAAAAGACATCAGATGACAAAACGTTCCCAACGTGGGTTGTCATACCGAGATTTTTGGCAATATGATAAGCCTTATCAAGCAAATCAAAGCTAGCGATTTGTGGGAAATCATACTGTGGCCAGTCATTACGGACGATGTTTGAGTTAGTTGCAGCTGCCTGAGCCAAAACCAATTCACGGACGTGAACATCTTCATTCAAAGAACCTGCTGTTCCCACACGGATCAATTTTTTCACACCGTAGTCAACAATCAACTCACGCGCATAAATCGAAATAGATGGCATTCCCATCCCAGTTCCCATAACAGATACACGGTGGCCCTTGTAAGTACCAGTGTAACCAAACATGTTACGCACTTCGTTAAAACAAACAGCATCTTCAAGGAAATTCTCCGCAATAAACTTAGCACGAAGAGGATCCCCAGGAAGAAGAATTTTATCAGCAATTTCACCCTGCTGAGCAGCAATATGGATAGACATAATTTATGATACAAAGAGCGACAAGAAAACGACTGAAAATTAGGAATCTGACGAGAAATCCTGATTTTTCAGTCAGATTATCTATTTTCCAAGTTTTCCGCTCGTGTTCAAATCAGAACACACGCTCTACCTTTCTTTATTTTATATTGAGAAAGATACCAAACCCGTCAAAAAGCAAAGGGAAAATAGGAGTTGAGTGCAGTGAGCGATGCTCGCTAGACCAACTATCTTTTTCCCACTGCTTTTAGGGTGGGGTCAATTCCTTTCTTTCTTAACTTTGATGATATTGAGAAGATTAGACCGGATTCAATTCAAACCCGAACTCCCCTTCTCTTCTGAGTTTTTAGAAAAGTTTTCCGCTCGTGTTCAAATCAAAACACATGCTCTACCTTTCTTTTTTATATTTTATATTGAGAAAGATACCAAACTCGTTAAAAAGCCAAAGGGAAAATAGGAGTGGGGCGCAGTGAGCGATGCTCGCTAGACCAACTATCTTTTCCCACTGCTTTTATGATGGGTTCAATTCCTTTCTTAATTTTGATAATATTGAGAAGAGTAGATCGGATTCAATTCAAACCCGAACTCCCCTTCCTTTCTAAGTTTTTCCGCTCATGTTCAAATTAGAACACGCGCTCTACCTTTCTGTTTATACTCTTTGAAAATCTCTTCAAATCACGCCAACGTCGCCTTGCCGTAGGTA
>NZ_VMMR01000049.1:49122-52136 GCF_013277285.1 Streptococcus sp. 339
CAGTGCTTTGAGCAGCCTGTGGCTAGTTTCCTAGTTTGCTCTTTGATTTTCATTGAGTATTAATTTTGTTCTCTCACAGATAGCTACCTGAGTTCTATTCAAGCTCAGGTAGTACTTTCTTATAAACTAAATCATCTCATTCTTGAATAGTAGGATTTTTTACAAGACATCGTCATCAGAAATCTTAGAATTTAATGTTGTTCCCCAATGGGTAATTTTACGGTGGGGTTGAGCTAAAATTGGTCTGTTTTCATAGATTGTTTGCCATCTATTCCATAGTAGACCTGTCTTTTTCTCAATCTTAATTCGCAGATTTCTCATGTTTCCTTTGATTGGGAGGTTGAGGACAAAACCTGCAGTCTGGTTGCGACCGTTTCCTTCCCAAGAACGACTACGAACAACTTGGTTTCCATCTTTGTCTACTGTAACTTCTTCCCAAGTTATAGAGTAGCGGGCAATATAAGCTCCACTATGTTGAATTGTCAATGTTTTGTCTTTCACAGGCGTTTGACTGATTGGTTGAACTGGCTTAGAAACTTGTGTCGCCGTCTCACCATTCGTAGCGATAAAGCGGAAAACTTCTACTTCTGCAAGACTGAGGGCTTGATTGTTCTTACGTAGTTGCACACGAACACGGCGTCCCAATTTCCCATTTAATTGAACATCCAAGCTCGTTCCGTCAAGTTTAGCAACATACTGTCTAGCAACTTCTTTCCCTTTTTCATCATATAAAATCACATCAAAGTCTGACAGACGTTTAGAAAGCTCTCCATCCCCACGGTTATGAAGGCGAACAAGTCCTACCTGTTCTGTACGACCTAAATCAACTTCCCACCAAGGCTGGTTTTCAAATTTTGTATGGGTAATTGATTGCTGGCTATAACTACTATTGGTATTGCCATCCAAGGCACGACTAGCATCTCCACCAAAATCAGTAGAACTTTGCTTAGCTTGTTTTTTCCAAGCGATATTCTCAGCACGATATACTTGGACTTCTGCAAGACTGAGGGCATTATAGCCTTCTAGCTCAATCCGAACATAGCGCGCTTTTTTATGGTTAATCGCAATTTGTGCTGACACATCTTTAAGAGATGTTATTCGTTTTCTCTCAATTTCTTTACCAGAACTGTCTAACAGAATGACATCAAAGTTTGCCAATCTATCCTGGGCAGTGTCTGTTCGGTTGTAAATATTGATTTGGCGAATGGTTTCTTCTTTAGCCAAATCTACTTGCCACCAAGGCTTAGATTGGAAGTTGGTATGAGTGACAGAATTGTGACCATAGTTACCATCAACTTTGCCATCCACAGCTCTTCTAGCATCTCCTTCGAAAGCTGTCGAACTTTGAGTAACCTGTTTCCCTAAGGTAATATTTTCCATTGGTTCCGCGCTTGGTTGACTAGAAGATTGGGGCAGAGCCTGTTTCTTAAAGAATCGCACTTTATCCAATTTTGGATCACGATAACCATGTTTATCCAAGGTAGTTCGTTTACCAATATTAAAGTTAGGAATATCATTCATTCGACTTTCAAAATAGCCACGAGAACGGTGTTTAAAGCGTGAATTACCTGTAAATGTAACAATATCACGATCGTTATGAATCAAGGGAGTCACAACATTATCATTATCAACCACATAATGCTTAATTTTTCCACTAACAGCTAATTTACGGCTTTCCAAACCAACATCCCAGAAATCATTCTCAGCATTCCAAACCGCTCTGGAAGTAATCACTTTAGGCGCACTGAAAGTCGTCACTTTTCGCAATACATGGTTATAAAAATCAGGATATTTTTGGTAAGCTTCAACCGCTGCAATCTGAGCTAGGTAGCCTCCAAGAGAATGGCCTGTCATATACAACTTGGTAATACTTGTATCCTTGGCTAATTCCCCAACAACCTTGCGGATATCATCCGCTTGCGCTGGTTTATTTCCTCCTAACAAAACAAAATCTGCACTTAAATCTTTTGCATCATTCCGTCTTGTTCCACGTATAGCCAACATGTGCACCGTTCCATCTTTGAGATAAGGAAGGTCGCTCTTGGTCTCAAATAAGAAAGAAGCCAATTCATTGTGCATGAGTTTGTATTCTTGACGGTCAAGATAGAGACTAGGGAAAGGATTCTTATGATCTAAAATTTTCTCAATATAATCATCGTCTCGATAGGCTAACTCCATAAAGAGAAGAGAATCACGGTCTGTGACATACCATTCTTTCTTATTGTCATCTTCTCCATCTGCCAAACCATCCCCATCACTGTCTGCTAGCAAGGGATGACTGTTATATCCTAGATAATCCTTACCATCTTTGTTGTACACATAAAGTTCATCTTTGTTTTTGATGCCATCTTGGTCATCATCCCCTTCCAAATCAAGAACTTTTTCACCGTAGAGAGATTCATCAATCAAATCATTTTCTAAATGCAATTCCCCTTTGGAAATCTTCACCAAATCTTCTGCTGTTAGAGAACGAGTATTTGTTGGTTTTTCTGTCACAGCTTCTTCTTTAGTTTCTTCTACAGGAGCAAGAATAGGTAAGTATTGAGCTGGCTCGGTTATCTCTACTTTTGACTCTTCCCTTTTGTTTTCAAGAACTTCACTTGCTTCCGGAAGCGTTTGAGGAGCTAGTCTTGACTCCTCTCTAAGAGGAGTTTCTAGTTTTGGAGTAGCATTTTCCGGCTCTCTCAATTCCTCCTTAGGATCTAGCACTCTTGTTGCCACTTCAGATGTTACATCTTGCTGTAGTTCATTGGCTGAAATTCCAGCTGGAGCTAGAAATGCAAAGCCGACTGCAACAGATACAACTCCGATACTTAATTTTTTTATGCCAAAGCGCATCATTCGTTGACCAATTTTCATTATTCTTTATCTTTCTTTTCGTTTATTTGTAAGCAGACTCAAGCGAAATCTCCTTGTCCCCTATATAGGACAAGACTGAGAAATTCAGAAAGTAATACTCTTCGAAAATCTCTTCAAACCACGTCAGCGTCGCCTTACCGTAGATATGGTCACTG
>NZ_VMMR01000005.1:0-14210 GCF_013277285.1 Streptococcus sp. 339
TTAGGTTACTTAGAGGTTTACCCTCATATTTTTAAACTTTGAGCCTTTGCGCTCCAGGGAAGTAGCTTAATTGTTACTTCCCTTTTTTGAGTTATAAATACTTGAAATAAACAAAAGCACCCCCATATTCGCCAATAGCAACCTCATCCTATAGGTCTATTGTGCGAAATTGATATTTTTTGAAAATTATATTACAATACAGCTATCAGGAGTTTAGCTCCATAAAGTTTAGGTTTGGATTTTAGATCCATAACGTGATGGTAGCCGTATTTGATACGACTACTTTTCTTTTTATCTAGCAACTGTTTCCATTTTGGAAACAACTCAAAAAATCCCCACACTCTCCATCGCCAAACTTTGAGTGTGAGGATTCAACTTTCCACCTAGCAAGCAATGGAAAGGATGATAAAAAAATACAACTATAGTTTATCATAAGTTCTACACCTTTTCAACTATGCGGGCAAGCAATCGAAAAGAAAGGACTTTTTATGATAAAAAAATACCTTACAAAAAAAGGAGAGACTAGATATCTCTTTCAAACATATCTGGGTATAGACCCTGCTACTGGAAAAGAAAAACGCACAACAAGACGTGGTTTTAAAACCATTAAAGAGGCAAAGGCTGCCGAACGTGACCTTCTCTTAGATGTTGAAGAGAACGGTTTTTCAAACAATGAAGATTTTCAGAACCCTACTTTCGCTGAAGTCGCTGAGTTATGGCTTGATAGCTATAAAAGTACTGTAAAACCAACAACCTATCAGAACGTTAAGAAAAAACTTCGTATTATAATTGACTCATATTTTACAGATATGAAAATTCAGCAGATCAGTGTAGCTTATTGTCAAAAGGTTGCTATCCAGTTAAGTAATCGCTATATCCTATATGCCAATTACTACTCTGTAATCAGCCGTATTTTCAAGTATGCCGTTTCTCTTGACATCATTAAGTTAAATCCCTTGGACAAGATTATCAAGCCTAAAAATAGACCCTTAAAGGGCAAAGAGAACCACTATACAAAACAGGAACTAACGGAGTTTCTTAAAGTTTACAAAGTAAATTGTAAGCCAGTAGACTACACCTTTTTTCACTTGCTCGCTTTTTCTGGATTGAGAACTGGAGAAGCAATTGGCCTCATGTGGTCAGATGTTGACTTTGAAAATAAGTTGTTAAGCATTTCTCGCACGGCTGTCGTGATTGGTAAAAAACAAACTGTTCAGGATCCTAAAACCAAAAGGAGTAAGAGGGTTATCACCTTAGATGATGAAACTCTGAATGTTTTGAAACTCTGGAAACGACAGCAAATAAAAGAATATTTCCAGGCTGGTGTGCCTTACAAACGTGAATCGAATTATATATTTACGAATAGTTTCGGAGGATGGATTTCTCCTTCAGCTGTTAAAGAGAGACTTAGAAGATTCTTTTGTGAACATAAAGATGTCAAAAAAATCACTCCTCACGGTTTCAGGCACACACACGCTTCTCTCCTCTTTGAAGCTGGTATTACAGCCAAAATTATTTCGGACAGATTAGGTCACAACAATGTTCAAACAACCCTTGATATGTATACCCACATCAATGATAATCAACGTTTTGAAGTCGTTGATCAGCTCATGGATTTCATTCGCTCCAGCTAAAAGTAGAGTCGTATTCAATCTCGTATTCACTTTTGGTTGACATGCTAGAAACCCACTGATTTCAAGGGACTAGGAAGCTGTGAGCAGTTTATACCATAATCCGCTTTCAACGATAAAGAAAAGGTAAGAAAAATGAAACATTTAGAAATTGAATTGAAAACACTATTGAAAAAAGATGAGTATGATCGTCTAAAAGACCAGTTCACAGGTGTCACTCCTGTTCTTCAAAAAAATTACTACATCGACACACCTGATTTTGAGCTGCGAGAAAAGAAAGTTGCTATGCGCATTCGAACTTTTGAAGACTGGGCAGAATTGACACTCAAAGTCCCGCAGAGTGTTGGAAACATGGAATACAATCAAAAATTGCAACTAAAAGATGCTGAAAACTATCTGAGCAAGAAAGAATTTCCTCAAGGGATAGTATTGGATGAATTGGCGAAACATGGTATCCAAACTAGTGAATGGCAGGTTCTTGGTTGTCTAACAACACTTCGCTATGAAATGCAAACAGCTATTGGCCTCATGGCACTGGATGAAAGTCAGTACTTTGATATGACAGATTATGAATTAGAGCTTGAAGTGGAAAATCATGAGCAAGGCAAACAGGATTTCCAGCAATTTTTAGAGGAAAATCAGAGTTCCTATCAAAAAGCTCCATCAAAATTGGTTCGATTTGTCAAAAGTATGAAAAATAGCTGAAATAATCTCCATTTTTTGGTAAAATAGAAAAGATAAAAATACACGAATCCCAGTTCATATATGTAAGGCAAATATCACTAGGATTTATAAAGTTTACAGAGGACGGTCTATAATGTCAGATAGAAAAAACATGAAACTTTTCGCACTCAACTCTAACCAAGAGATTGCACAGAAAATTGCTCAAGCTGTTGGTGTCCCACTTGGAAAACTATCATCACGTCAATTTTCAGACGGAGAAATCCAAGTGAATATTGAAGAAAGTGTCCGTGGTTATGATGTTTACATCATCCAATCAACAAGTTTCCCTGTCAACAACCACCTAATGGAATTGTTAATCATGGTCGACGCTTGTGTGCGCGCAAGTGCCCACAGTATCAACGTTGTCCTTCCATATTTTGGCTATGCACGTCAAGACCGCATTGCTTGTCCTCGTGAGCCACTTACAGCAAAACTAGTTGCCAATATGCTGGTTAAGGCTGGGGTTGATCGTATCCTGACTCTTGATTTGCATGCCGTTCAGGTTCAAGGTTTCTTTGATATTCCAGTGGATAATCTTTTCACTGTTCCCCTATTTGCAAAACATTACTGCGATAAGGGACTACTCGGTTCAGATGTTGTTGTCGTTAGCCCTAAAAATTCAGGTGTAAAGCGTGCGCGTAGCTTGGCTGAATATCTTGACGCTCCTATCGCCATTATCGACTATCCTCAAGACGATGCAACTCGCAACGAAGGTTATATCATTGGTGATGTTGAAGGTAAGAAAGCTATCTTGATTGATGATATTTTAAATACAGGACGTACCTTCTCTGAAGCTGCTAAAATCGTTGAACGTGAAGGGGCTACAGAAATTTATGCTGTTTCTAGCCACGCTCTCTTCGTCGAGGGAGCTGCTGAACTTCTTGACAATACTAAGATTAAAGAAATTCTTGTGACTGATTCAGTAGCAACAAAAGAAAAAACTCCTAAAAACGTATGCTACATCACTGCTAGTGAGTTAATTGGTGATGCTATCGTCCGTATCCACGAAAGAAAACCAGTCAGCCCACTCTTTACCTACAACAAAAAGAAATAAGGTGATTCTTTGATTTATTTGGACAATGCTGCGACAACTCCTATGTCAGCAGTTGCTATTTCAGCTATGACCAAGGTGATGCAAGAAACCCATGGAAATCCTTCTAGTATTCATGGGCATGGTCGTCAAGCTGGCAAACTCTTGCGAGAAGCCCGCCAGGAACTAGCTCAGTTACTGGGGACGAAACCTCAACATATCTTTTTCACTTCTGGTGGGACTGAGGGCAACAATACTGCTATCATTGGCTACTGCCTTCGTCACCAAGAACGAGGAAAACATATTATCACAACTGCCATCGAGCACCATGCTGTCCTTGAAACCATTGATTACTTGGTTCAACACTTTGGGTTTGAAGCAACCATTATCCAGCCAGAAAATCAAGAAATCACCGCCCAGCAAATTCAAGAGGCCTTACGTGACGATACGATTTTGATTTCTACCATGTTTGCCAATAATGAGACTGGAAACCTACTGCCCATTGCTGAAATCGGCCAAATACTCAAGCAACACCCAGCCGCCTATCATGTCGATGCAGTTCAGGCTATTGGTAAAATCCCTATTCATCCAGAAGAATTGGGCATTGATTTTCTCACTGCTTCTGCCCATAAATTCCATGGTCCTAAGGGAATCGGCTTTCTCTACGCATCTAGCATGGATTTTGATTCCTATCTACATGGTGGAGACCAAGAACAGAAAAAACGTGCAGGAACTGAAAATTTAGCTGCCATCGTGGGTATGGTTGCAGCCCTAAAAGAAGACCTAGAAAAACAGGAAGAACATTTCCAACATGTACAAAATCTAGAAACTGCCTTTCTTGCAGAGCTAGAAGGAATTCAGTATTACGTGAATAGAGGACAAGATCATCTCCCTTATGTCCTCAATATTGGATTTCCTGATCAGAAAAATGACCTTTTACTCCTTCGGCTAGATTTGGCTGGAATTTCTATCTCTACTGGCTCAGCCTGTACGGCAGGCATTGTCCAATCCAGCCATGTTCTTGAAGCCATGTACGGGGCAAATTCAGAACGCTTGAAGGAATCCGTTCGTATCAGTTTGTCGCCACAAAATACTGTTGAAGACCTACAAACCCTCGCAAAAACCTTAAAAGAAATTATCGGAGGTTAGCCATATGGCATTTGAAAAAACCATTCAGTTAAAAAATTGTCGTTACGACTACACTCTTAGCCCTTCTGTTAAAAAATTCACCCTCAAAGATAACACCTTTTTTGAGACTAAGGTTGGTAACTATGAATTGACTCGCCTTTTGGAAAAAGTGCCAAACAGCGGTGAAGGCTTCCAACTCAAAATCATCATTAACAAGGAACTTACAGGGGCTAAAATCAATATCACTGACAAGTTTGGTCTTCGTCTAGTTGATATTTTCAAATCAGAAGACCACCACATTCATCAGGAAAAATTCTACTTCCTCATGGATAGCTTGGTAGAACGTGGTGTCTTTACAAAATCAGAAAGATAGGTCCCATATGTTTGAATTGACCTATAAGGACAGCTATCATGTAGAGCGTACACTCAAGTATGAGGATTATGAAGCTCTCATGCTGGCTTTGTCAGGATGTGTGACCCTGCCAGATACACTTTATGTAACTTCTCTGACTTTTAATAGCCAGAAAATTTATCAGGGTCTGGTCGGAGACCTCTACCGTTTTCTATCACATACAGATTTTTTACATCAAAACTAAGATTTTTCTTAGTTTTTTCTTGTTTTTGTTGATTTTTTCACAATGTTTCTATAAAATAGAAGAATAGAAAGGTTGTGATTTTGTGAAAGATAAACAGTTTGCTATTCCAAAAGCTACAGCGAAAAGACTCTCTCTCTACTATCGAATTTTTAAGAGATTTCATGCAGAAAAGATTGAACGTGCCAACTCTAAACAAATTGCAGAGGCTATCGGTATTGATTCAGCGACCGTACGTCGTGATTTTTCCTATTTTGGTGAACTTGGTCGTCGTGGTTTTGGCTATGATGTCAAAAAACTGATGACATTTTTTGCCGATTTGCTCAATGATAACTCTATTACCAATGTCATGCTGGTTGGTATTGGAAATATGGGCCATGCCCTTCTCCACTACCGCTTTCATGAGCGTAACAAGATGAAGATTATCATGGCATTTGACCTGGATGACCATCCTGAAGTCGGTACCCAAACTCCTGACGGGATTCCCATTTACGGAATTTCTCAAATCAAGGATAAAATCAAGGATGCCGATGTCAAGACTGCTATCCTGACCGTTCCCAGTGTTAAGTCACAAGAGGTTGCTAATCTCTTGGTAGATGCTGGTGTGAAAGGAATTCTTAGTTTTTCACCAGTCCATCTGCATTTACCAAAAGATGTGGTCGTTCAGTATGTCGATTTGACAAGTGAACTCCAAACCCTCCTCTACTTCATGCGAAAAGAGGATTAGAAAGCGAAAATCATTTTATGAAAAAACCAGTTATTGGGATAACAGGAAACGAAAAAACTCATCCGGATGATGACATCATGATGAGCTACGCAGCAAAAGGCTTTGTGGAAGGCGTTAAAGACGCTGGAGGGATTCCCATCATCCTACCGATTGGTGATCAAGAAATGGCCTGCCACTATATCAGTATGATTGACAAGCTCATCTTGACAGGTGGGCAAAATGTTGATCCAAAATTCTATGGTGAACCAAAAACCATTGATAGCGATGACTACCACCTTCAAAGAGATATATTCGAACTAGCCCTCATCAAGGAAGCTATCAAACAGAAAAAGCCTATTTTCTCCGTCTGTCGTGGGACTCAGCTTTTTAACGTTGCCATGGGCGGAACTCTGTACCAAGATATCGAAGATCATTGGCAGAATTGTTCTGCCGAGTACACAACTCAACGCTTGGTGACAGAACCTGATACTGTTCTCCGAGAAATCTATGGAGAAATCTCCCATATCAACTCCTTCCATCACCAGAGTATCAAGGATTTAGCACCAAATTTAAAGATTGCGGCTCATGATCCTAAAGATGGTATTATTGAAGCTGTCATGAGTACGGATGATGTTGCCTTTCTCGGTGTCCAATGGCACCCAGAATTTCTATTTGAAAATCGCCCCAAAGATAAAAACCTCTTTGACTATGTTGTTAATGAACTTTAGATTAAATCTGTCTTTTCACGGTAACTAAAGTAACTAGATTGTGAGACAATCAAATGGTCCAAGAGGACAATCCCCATCAGGTCGCAGGCTTCTTTAACAATTTTAGTGACATGATCATCATTTCGGCTAGGGGCTACCGCTCCCGAAGGGTGATTGTGGACCAAGATGAGTGAAGTCGCCATATGCTTGATAGCATAGTGAAGAATCTCTCGCGGCTCAGCGATACTACGAGTTGCAGAACCGATAAAAATGGTCTGTTGATGAATGATTTGATTTTGAGTATTGAGATAGAGCGCCACCAGGTGCTCTTGTTTTTTGTCCCCCAATTCCTGTTGCATCTTCTTGGCCAACTTTTGACTGCTGAGAATACTTTCCATCTCAAGAGTCTCGTGTTTGTGAATACGATGGCCCAGTTCAATCATAGCTTGTAATTCTATGGCCTTAACACGGCCGATACCAGACAGACTCTGCAATTCCTGCAGGGTCATTTTTTTCAAATCCGTTAGGCTTGAAAGATTGCTCAAGACTTTCTGGGCAATTTCAAAAACGCTAGCTTGACGTGTTCCTGTCCTGAGTAAAATAGCTAGCAACTCTTGATTACTGAGCGCTTCAACTCCTTCCTTGGCCAGTCTTTCTCTTGGTAATAGTGAATCTTCTTGGAATGAAATACTGTACATAAAAATCCTCCTCACTTTATTATTCGTGAGAAGGATGAAAAATTAGATTTTTTTCTCAATTGGGGCCACACTAGCCAAAAGTTTTTTCAAACCTACTTCTGGGAAATTGATTTTCAATTCCTGCGTAGCACCGCTACCTGAAACTTCCACAACAGTTCCCTCTCCCCACTTCTTGTGGAGGGCAATGTCACCAATGGACCAATTTGCCTCGCTAGAAGCTGATTTTGCTCCAGCTGTAAATTGACCAAATGGGAGACCGCTTGACTGGATAGATTTTGGGGCAGCACTGCGTTTACGGTCTTGAAGAGCCTGGGCAAGACTCATACCTTGACCGAAGGCAACCCCACCACTGCTATAAGATGCCTTAAAGCTTGTATTTGCTGGACGAGCCAGACCTTGATACTCAAGTAAGTCCGAGCTGATTTCGTTAATAAAACGAGTGGGACGGTTGTAGTTGGTACGACCAAAAAGCAGGCGCGAGTTGGCATTTGTTAGATAGAGGATTTTCTCTGCACGCGTGATACCTACATAGGCTAGACGGCGCTCTTCTTCTAATTCATCTGGATCTTCAGCCGCACGACTAAGTGGAAAGACATTTTCTTCCATCCCAATCAAAAAGACAACTGGAAACTCGAGACCTTTGGCAGCATGCAGGGTCATCAAGGTCACTTCTGATGTCTCCTGACTACCTGAATCTGTGTCCGCAATCAAGGCCAAGTCATTTAAGAAACGACTTAGTTTATCCAAACCAGTTTCTTCTTCTGGCCCATCAGAGGTGTCATCAAAGTTTTTCGTCACAGAAAGGAACTCTTCAATATTTTCAACCCGAGCCTTGCTTTCTAAAGTCGCTTGAGCATTTAGAATATCGACGTAACCTGTTTTTTCTAGGACGGCCTCAACCAACTCAGTAATGCTTAACTGGTCCAGTTGCTCCCGCAAATCCAGAATCATATTGGCAAAATCCCAGATAGATTGGGCTGCTTTCCCCTTGATACCAGACAACATGATATTAGCAGAAGAATCCAGCATAGACATGTTTTGCACATTCGCAAAGTCACGAATTTTCTCAACCGTTCCTGGCCCAATTCCTCGTTTCGGTTCGTTGATAATGCGCTCAAAACTGATATTGTCACTCAAATTGGCAATGAGGTTAAGGTAAGCGATAATATCGCGGATTTCCTTACGGCTGTAGAACTTGGTTCCACCAACCATGGTATAAGGAATATTGGACTTAAGCAAGGCTTCCTCAATAGTACGGGACTGCGCATTAGTCCGATAGAGAACTGCAAAATCCTTGTGAAGGAAGTTTTGACTCCGACCAAGTTCATCGATGGTTTTGGCTACAAATACAGCCTCATCTAGCTCATCATTGGCACGATAGTAAACGATTTGTTCCCCATCAGCATTTTGGGTCCAGAGATTCTTAGGACGGCGGTTTTTGTTGTTTTTAATGACCTCGTTGGCCGCTTGGAGAATTGTTTTAGTGGAACGGTAATTCTCTTCCAACAAAACAACCTTGGCTTGGGGATAATCTTTCTCAAAATCCAAAATATTCTGCATATCCGCACCACGCCAACCGTAGATAGACTGGTCCGCATCCCCAACCACACAAATATTTTTAAAGCGTGAAGCCAAGAGTTTGACCAGTTGGTACTGGGCATGGTTAGTATCTTGGTACTCATCAACGTGGATGTACTGAAACTTCTGCTGGTAGTAGGTCAAGACATCAGGATTTTGATCAAAGAGACGCAGGGTCAGCATAATCAAATCATCAAAGTCAACCGACTCCGACTGACACAGTTCTTTCTGATAAGCTGTATAACACTGGGACACGATTTGCGTATACATATCGCCAGCTTGGGCAGCATAAGCTACATCATCAATCAGATCATTCTTAGCATTGGAAATGGTTCCCAAAATAGTTCGTTCATTCCATTTTTTAGGATCCAAGTTCAACTGCTTGAGAATGCGTTTCATGAGAGTTCGCTGCTCCCCTGGATCTACAATAGTAAAATTGCGATTGTAACCAATATGGTCCGCATCGCGACGCAGAATACGCACACACATGGAGTGAAAGGTCGCAATCAGACAGTCCTGAGTAGCTGGATTAAGGCTATAAGCACGCTCTTTCATCTCACGCGCAGCCTTGTTAGTAAAGGTAATAGCCAAGATATTCCAAGGATTGACCAGCTTTTCATCAATCAAATAAGCAATGCGGTGGGTCAAAACACGGGTCTTTCCAGAACCAGCCCCTGCCATGATCAACAAGGGACCTTCTGTCGTTTGCACCGCCTCAGCCTGACGGTCATTCATTCCATTTAATAATGCGTTCATCTTCTCTTCCTTACTCTTGAAGTCAATATTTCTATTATATCAGAAATCAGGGAAAATAGAAACTTTACGGGGAGTAGCAAAATATAGCGGATTGAAACTAGAATACTACACTGTAGGTTTCTAAAACACTCGACTTTTTCACTTAATTTTTTCATGAACTAGCTCAATACATCAATATAAAAAAGGTAAATTTAAGATTGGCAATACGAACGTTAAACAGAATTCCATTTCTCTTTTTAGAATCAAAACGACAATATTGTGGAACCTCTACAGAAACAATAGATTGCGACACTAAAATATTCTCCCCTAGTTTTGCTTTACTAATAGTATATAGGAGGAGAGCCCTGAATCCTAGACCCTCTGTTATGATGTGGTTACAAACAGAGTTGGAAAAAATCTTAAAGTCAGAAAAACGCATGATATCAGCCCCTAACACTTGATACAATGCGTTTTATTATGAAAAGATCTACTGGATTTTTTATCAAAATAAACTTCCAGTAGTCTTTTCAATTTTTATTAATAAGTTCCTTCTTCACCTTGGCTAGTCAAGATAACAGGTCCATCTTTCGTAATGACAAATTGGTGTTCATACTGACATGACAATCCACCGTCAATGGTCTTATGCGCCCAACCGGTTTTCATATCTGTATCGATTTCCCAGTCACCTGTATTAATCATTGGTTCAATAGTCAAGACCATTCCTTCACGGAGACGAAGTCCACGACCAGCAATACCATAGTTAGGAACCATTGGTTCTTCGTGCATGGTTGGGCCAACACCATGACCAACCAAATCACGCACTACACCGTAACCACGACTTTCAGCGTATTCTTGAATGGCTGCACCAATATCACCAATACGGTTCCCAATAACAGCTTGCTCAATCCCCTTATACATTGCTTCTTTAGTTACATCCATCAAGTTTTTCACTTCTTCGGACGGTGTACCTACAGCATAAGCCCAACAAGAGTCTGCTAAACCACCAGAATAGCTCTGAGTGTATTTCTTCATTTGCTCAACATTGTTGAAGTTTAATTTTGAGACATTCAAATCAGACTTAGCAATTGGACCTCCCAAAACCATGTCAACCTTGAGCAAATCACCATCTTTCAAGATATAGTGACGAGGGAAAGCATGAGCTACTTCATCATTAAGAGAGCAACAGGTAGCATAAGGATAGTCCATCATGGCACCGTCAACTCCAATCTGAAGCGGAAGGAAATTTTCTTCCTTACAACGACGGCGAACGTATTCTTCAACTTCCCACATATCTACGCCAGGCTTAATCAAATCACGCAAGCCAATATGGATACTTGCTAAAAAATCACCGGCCTTATCCATAGCTTCGATTTCACGAGCTGATTTTAATGTTATCATTTTTTCTCCTAGTTTCTAATTAATTTTAACGGTTACATTTGCTTTTGAAACAATCCGATGACCATGATAAATATCGTAATCAATAATAGCTGACCGTCTAGTATGGTGGATAATGCGTGCTTGAATGCGCAGTGTATCATCTATCTGAACAGCCTGCAAAAAGTAGATGAGCATCTGCTCGATAATGAGATTGCGACCACTATTCACAACTAAATCTTGGGTCATGTGAGTCAGTATCTCCGCTAATACACCATTAGCCAAAACACCGTTTTTCTCAAGCATAAAGGGTTCCACTGTAATGACGACTTCATCATGGTGATAAGCGAGTTTTTGACCAATCTGCTCAGAAAAAGTTGGTAGAGCAGAAACTTGGGAACGACTCATCTTCTCCATGACATCTCGTCGTGTCACAACTCCAAGCAAGGTTTGATTATTCCGAACAACCGGTACCATTTCAAAGTCTTCAGCAATCATCCGTTGACTCACATTGGCAATATTTGTCGATAATCCAACTAAAAATAAACTACGAGACATGACCTTGTCAATTGTGGTACTTGGTGACTTATCACCAGCATCTCTCATGGTTACAATGCCAACAACAACCTGATGTTGATTGATAACAGGAAAACGACTGCTACGATTCTTGCGTACCAAGTACAAATAATCTTTAACGGTGTCTGTCTCTCTCAGAAAACCATACTCATGACTTGGACGATAAAGCTTCTCAACTGTCAAAATATCAGTCTTGATTTGGACATTTGACAAGGCTTTATTGATCATAGTCGCAACAGTGAAAGTGTCATGCTTGCTTCTTAGAACAGGAATCCCTTTTTGATTTGCCAGTTTAAGCACATCATCATGAACATGAAAACCACCTGTAACCAAAACGGCATTTTCATTTTCCAGCGCTAGTAATTGGATACGGGTCCGGTCTCCGACAATCAAGAGTCCCCCATCATGAAGGTAGGATAGGATGTTTTGTTCAGTCATGGCACCGATAGAGAACTTACTAAATTCTCTCTCTAAACCTTCTTTCCCAGCCAGAACCTCAGAAGAAGTCACCTCTGCAATTTCAGCAAACGCTAATCTCTCTATAGCAACTTTCTGGGATTTAACACGAATTGTTCCACTTCTAGGACGGGTCTCCACAATTCCACGGTTTTCAGCTTCTTTAATAGCCCGATAGGCTGTTCCATCACTAACTCCTAGATGATTGGAAATACTACGAACACTGACTCTTTTACCTACTGGTAATTCCTCCAAATAGCTTAGAATTTCCTGATGCTTACTCATTGAACTCTCCTTTTACATACCGAAATTCAAGATAATCCCGCATTTTTCTTGTGTAACGATCACTTCCTTTAAACTGACGAATCAATCGAAATCCAGACTTAAGGGCAACCCGTTGACTTGCTTCATTTTCGAGATGGGTAATAATAGATAATTGTTTTAAATCAAATTCTTCAAAAGAAAGCTGACAAATTTTTCTAACAACCTCTGTCATAAATCCTTGCGACCAAGCATCTTTTCTCAAAAAATAGCCAAGCTCAGCTTCTTTTTTGATTTCATCTAACTTCTCAAATTTAATAGAACCAATCATTTGTTGATTTTTCTGGTCACAAATTGCCCACACTCCCAAAGGGGACTTCATAAAGTAATTGGCAAGTGCATACTGACTTTCTTCCAGACTTGCCTGCGTTGGGAAAATAAATTGAAGATTTTCTGGATTTGAAGCTACCTCGTGAAAGTCCTGATTATCACTAAAAAAGAAAGGACGCAAATACAAGCGATCCGTTTCAAAAAAAGAAAACATTGCTAATTTGGTCCAAATATTCATAAACACCTCTACGGTTTAATACTCAACAAGTCTAATATCCGCTCCTAGATTACGTAATTTTTCGATAATATCAGAATAACCACGTAAGATAAACTCGACATTGATAATTTCAGTTTGTCCCTCGGCCATCAAACCAGCAATAACTAAAGCTGCACCTGCTCTCAGGTCAGTTGCTTTAACACTGGCTCCACGTAAACTACGTCCACCCGTGTACAAAATATGACCATTTGTTGTCGAAATGTTCGCATCCATCTTTACTAGTTCAAAAACATGATTTACACGTTTTTCGTAAATCGTATCGACAATTGTACCACGACCATTCGCTCTTAGTAAAAGTGGGGTAATCGGTTGTTGCAAATCAGTTGCAAAGCTTGGGTAAGGAGCCGTCTTAATATTGATTGCTTTCAAATTAGACTGTTCCTCGACAAAAATGCTGTCTTCAGATACAGTCATTCTCACTCCCATTTCTTCCAACTTAGCAATAAATCCTTCTAGGTGTTCGTAAAGAACATTATTGATACGAATTCCTTTACCAACTGCAGCAGCTAAGGAAATATATGTTCCAGCTTCAATGCGGTCTGGAATCACCTGATGACGTGTCCCATGTAATCTTTCGACACCATCAATAATGATGATATTGGTTCCTGCCCCACGGATATGGGCACCCATATTATTCAAGAGGGTAGCTACATCAATAATTTCAGGTTCACGGGCTGCATTTTCAATAATAGTACGACCATTTGCTTTAACCGCAGCAATCATCGTATTAATCGTTGCTCCTACACTAATCGTATCCATGTAAATACTTGTACCATGAAGTCCTGTATCTTTAGCAGATAACTTCATGTTATCTCCCTCGTAGCTAACAGTGGCACCCATAGCTTCAAAAGCCTTAAGGTGTAGGTCAATCGGACGAGGACCAAGGTCACATCCTCCAGGCAAGCCAACTGTGGCTTCACCAAAGCGACCTAAAAGACTTCCATAAAAATAATAAGATGCACGAAGACTATTGATTTTCCCATAAGGCATTGGAATATTTTGAACACCTCTTGGATCAATCTCCAAGACATCGTCATAACGCTTAACAGTAGCTCCCATCAATTCCATAATTTCGACAAGACTGGCTACATCCGAAATATCTGGAACGCAATCCAAAGTCACCACATCATCAGCCAAGATAATAGCCGGAATTAAGGCCACAACACTATTTTTAGCACCACTAATAGTGATTTCACCTTGTAGTGGTAATCCACCATTGATAACAATTTTTCTCATTCTAAGTTTTCAATACTCTCTCAAGATTTCTAATAAGGTCTTTAAAATAAATTATATCATAAATGCAACCTTTTTTCCATCCTTTTCAATTTTATTGGATAAATCAGAGTTGATGAGTTAGTCACTGATACTCAATGAAAACCAAAGAGCAGATTAGGAAGCTAGCCGCAG